>JAFLCO010000391.1 GCA_017303535.1 Planctomycetota bacterium | reverse complement strand
CGCCGGCCAAAAACTTCCTTGAACGGATTCCTCGTTTTGCTAAGTTGCGGAGTGGCGCAGCGGGCTTCACTCGGGGAGAAATCAGGCATGGAAAATCGACGTAAGTGCTCGAAGATTTGGAGAAAATGGAAACAACTTACGTCGATCGCGGTGCGCACTACTGCGCACTGCGCAGGCCCGGAAGTGCGCACGACAAACTTAGGAATTAAGGGTGCGCACATCGGGAGCGAAGAAGTGCGCAGCGGCCAAAAACGAGTTGACGTAAGTGTGGCCAAAAAAAGTTTTTTTCCGGAGGACTTACGGCGACAACGAGCTGGGAGACGGGAGCTAAGAGCCGGGAGACTTCAGACGCCGGACTGCAGGACAAATCCGGCGCGCGGTGTAGGGAACGCCCTCTGTGGCGTTCCGGGCGCCGGGTACCAAGGTCTGCCCCCTCATCCGGTCCTTCGGACCACCTTCTCCCACGAGGGGAGAAGGACGGAACGCCACGGAGGGCGTTCCCTACAGTTGCGACCTAAATTCCTGCCACGGACCACGGACTACTGACCACGGACAATCTCGGCTAAATTAAACGTCCCGCCTCGCATCCCGCCGTACCGCCCGGAGTTTCAACCATGTGTGCATTGCGTTTCAACGTCGAAGGTCGTGCTTGGAGTCGCCGGCGGATTTTGCAACTGGGCGGGGCCGCGATCGCTTGGCCGCTCTTAGGGCCGGCCGCTTCGGCGCTTGCGCGGCGTAATGTCAGCGGCGGCGATTATCCGTTTACGCTTGGCGTGGCCAGCGGTGATCCGTCGCCCGACGGGTTTGTGATTTGGACGCGCCTCGCGCCGAAGCCGCTCGAAGGCGGCGGCATGCCAAGCGAAAACGTCGAAGTCCGCTGGCAGGTGGCCGACGATGATAAGTTCACGAAGATCGTTGCCGAAGGGAAGGCGACGGCCACGCCGGAGTTGGCCCATGCCGTGCATGTCGAAGTGCCGGGCCTGGAGCCGAATCGCTGGTACTTCTATCGCTTCGAAGGAGCGAAGGAATTGAGCCCGATCGGTCGCGCTCGTACGGCGCCGAAAGCCGACGAGCAACCGGAGCGGTTGCGGTTTGCGTTTGCGTCATGCCAACACTACGAAAGCGGCTTGTTCACGGCCTACAAGCACATGGCCGAGGAAGATCTCGATCTGGTCGCGCATCTCGGCGACTACATCTACGAGTACCCTGGCAAGGAGAATCAGGTCCGCAAACACGTCGGGCCGCTCTTGGATCTGCTCGTCGACTATCGCAATCGACATGCGCAGTACAAGACCGACGAGCACTTGCAGGCCATGCATGCCAAGTGCCCGTGGATCGTGACTTGGGACGATCACGAGTTTGCCAACAACTGCGCCGGGCTCATTTCCGAAAAGCCGGAAGAGACGACGGCGATGTACACGCGGCGGCGCGTGAATGCGTATCGGGCCTATTACGAACACATGCCGCTCAGAGCGAGGCAGGTTCCGCAAGGGCCTTCAATGCGGCTCTATCGCAATGTGTCGTTCGGCAAGCTCGCGGAGTTTGCGGTGCTCGATACGCGGCAGTATCGGACGGATCAACCGTGTGGCGACGGCAACAAGCCGCCATGCTACGAAGCGCTTTCGAAACGCGGCACGTTGCTCGGCAAGACGCAAGAAGAATGGCTCTATAAAACCCTCGACCGTAGTGAAGCCAAGTGGAACGTGCTGACGCAGCAGGTGATGATGGGGCGGGTCGATCGCACGGTCGGCGAAGTGAAGGCGTACAGCATGGATCAATGGCCAGGCTACGAAGCCAACCGGTTGCGCGTGCTGGAGTACTTCGCCGAGAACCCGGAGCAGAACAACGTCGTCATCACAGGCGACATTCACACGAACTACGTGAACGACTTACAAGTCGACTCGGCCGATGAGAAGTCGCCGGTCGTCGCGACAGAGTTCGTCGGCACCTCGATCAGCTCGGGCGGCGACGGCGTGGAGAAGCGAAATGATACGGACGAGATGTTGAAAGAGAATCCGTTCGTGAAGTGGTTCAACGCCGAGCGGGGCTACGTCAGTTGCGAACTGACGCCGAAGCAATGGTCGAGTTTTTATCGTACGGTGCCGTTTGTCACGAAGCCCGGAGCGCCGCTGGTGACGCGGAAGGCGTTTGTCGTCGAGGCCGGCAAGCCGGGGGCGGAGGAGATTTAGAGGCGAATTCAGCCGTGATTCACCACGGAGGAACGGAGAGCACGAAGGAAGCGAAAGGCGGCGGCACTAGGCATTCCGTCGCGGCATTTCTACAATTCTTCGGTTGATTTTTATGGGTTCGCCATTTGTGGCGGCCCGCAGGTTTAGCTTCACTTCGATTGGCAGTGATCCATGGGTTTGCGTGAACGGAAGCCGATTTTTCCCGGCGTCATCGAGATCAACTATCAGGCCGGCGAGCGGTTCGGCTGCAACGTCTATTTGATCTACGACGGCAACGAGTGGATTTTGATCGACATCGGCTTTGAAGAGTCGGTCGACGACATCGTCGACCTGATCCGTGGGCTCGACTTCCCGCTGAGCGCGTGCAAGACGATCGTCGCGACACATGCCGACGTCGACCATGTGCAGGGCTTGGCGAAGCTGAAGCAAGCCCTGCGAACAACCGTGACCGCGCACCCGTTGGCGGTCGACACGCTTGTGCAGGGGGACCCGATCAAGACGTTCTCGGATATCGCGGCGCAGAAGATTCACATCCCGATGCCGGTGATTCCGAAGGTCGAGAACACGGTTGTCGAGGGTGATCGAATCAAGGTCGGCTCGCTGGAAGTGGAAGTATGGCACACGCCTGGGCACACCGACAGCCAACTCTCGTTCCGCTTGGGCAACCTGCTCATCTCCGGCGACAATATTTACCGCGACGGCTGCGTGGGCGTAATCGATGCGCACCACGGCAGCGACATCCGGGCGTTCGTGCAATCGCTGCGGCGCATTCGGGCGTCGAACGTCGAATGGCTCCTGCCGAGCCACGGCCCGATCTTCCGGAAGGACGACGCGCTGCTCGACCGGACGATTGCTCGGCTGGAAGGCTATCTGCATATGGCCGACTTCGGTACGTGCGCGATCGATTGGCCGCTCATGGACGAATTTGATCGGGAGTTGGCGGAAGGAAAGATGCCCAAGTAGGCGCCAGGCGTCAGGGCCAGGCGCTAGGAAAGGCCGAAGACGCTTAGGTCCGGTCGTAGCGAAGTTGCCGGTGTTTCCCTCAATACCGGGCGTAGCGGTTGCCGATGGGTAGTCATAGACCCAAATCGGCGGACTGCGCAGGCTGTGCATGCAGCGTGCGAGCGACGAAGGTCGTGCTTCGAGAGCGCGATCAAACCGCGGCAGTCGGCCCCGTAGCGATCGGAATATCTCAGGGGGAGAGTGACGATGATTCGCCGCATGCTCGTATGCGCCGCGTTGGCGATGGCCGCCTTTAGCGCGACGGCCGACAAGGCCGAAGCCGGCGCCTATGGTCGCCAATGGGGCCAGGCCCAAAACACGCAATCGTGGGAGCGGTTCTACCACTACCCGTACGTGTACTACCCGCAAAACTATTGGACGAAAGACTACTACAAGAGCAGCGAGAGCTTGTACTACCGCTACCCGCAAGAAATGCGGATCCCGGTATACAACCGCCAATGGCAAAACGAGTACCCGCAAGCCCGCCGGTACCACCAGGGGCACCACTTTCAGCTGGACGTGTTTTAGGCGACAGTTGACGACGTAGCGTCGGCCGAAGCGCGATCGGAGCACACTAGCCCCGACGCGCAAGCGAGGGGGGACGCGGCAACCGAATGTCCCCTCGCTTGCGCGTCGGGGCTAGTATTCGTTGGTTGGCCCCTTTTTGGTACCGCGTCGTTAGCTCCAGCTCCGGCAGAACTCGTAGAGCACTTCCGCAGCCTGCGGTAGTTCGTCGAGCGGGAGCCATTCGTCGCAGGTGTGGGCTTGGTCGATGCTGCCGGGGCCGAAGACGACCGACGGCACGTCGGCTGCGGCGATGCGCGAGGCATCGGTTCCGTATGGCACGCCGATGCGTTTACCACGGCCGGTAATACGTTTGGAAACCTCGCCCAGCCGCTCGGCCAGCAAGCCGTTGCGGTCGTCGGAAAGCGAGAAGCCGGAGATGAACGGCGGCTCGTGCTCGATCGATTTGAGGATCGGCTGAATCTCCGGACGCCCGGCGAGCCAATCGATGAAGTGCTGCCGTGCGGCATCGGCCTTTTCGCCGGGCAGCACGCGGCGGCACATTTCGATCGTAGAACAGTCCGGCACGGTGTTGACGCTGATGCCGCCGCGAATTAGGCCGACGCTCAAGGTGGCCTGACCGACCAGCGGATGGCTGCCCAGCGTCGGGCAGACTTCCTTCGCATATTGCTCGATGCTCAAGAGCACCCGGGCCATTTTGTAGAACGCGTTGTCGCCCAAGTGCGGCTGCGAACTGTGGGCCGCGCGGCCATGCGTGTGGATGCGCCAACGCATGGTGCCTTTATGGGCCACGACGACGTCGAGGCTGGTCGGCTCCGCGACGACGCAAATATCCGGGCGCTTCGGTACCAAATCGTCTGCCTTGCCGGACGTCCAGAGCTCAGTAAGGGACGTGGCTCCCGTGAAGCCGAACTCTTCATTAACGACGCAAGCCAGTACGACCGTCGGCCGGTTACGGGGCTGTTCTTCTTTGAGCCTGACCATCGCGTGGAGCATGGCCGTCATGCCCCCTTTGATGTCGCAAGAACCGCGGCCGTAGATGCGGCCGTCGCGCACGGTCGGCGTCCAGGGGGGGATGGTCATCCCTTCGACGGGCACCGTGTCTTGATGGGCTTCCATTAAAACCAGTGGCCCCCCTTGCTCGGGCAGCGGCAGATCGCCGTCGACGCGAATCAGAATGTTGTCGCGCTTCGGCGAAACGGGGTAGATCTTGTAACGTAGGCCCTGACTCTGAAACAAAGCCCCAAGGTACTCGGTGACTCGGTATTCGAGATACTCGGGACCTTCCACCGGCCGCCCCATCGGGTTGACGCTCGGGATGGCGATCAGTTCGGAGAGCGTCGAAACGAGATCTAGCGGCATGACTGGAACGTCCTTAACAAAAGGTCGCCGATGGGGCCGGCGATGGTTCGACCGGGGGGAACGGATTGGAGCGACGCCTCGCTAAATCGGCGGCGGCGCGGCAGGCGGAAAAAGCGGTAGTCTAACAGCCGCTCGGAGTGACACAAAACGTGGCGGCGACTCGGGCAATTCCCGCTCAGCGGAAGTGAGCGTAAGTTACGCCCCCGCAAGGTTTCCGAAGTATTCCGCTTGGTCAAAGGATTGCCTTGACCATCGGCCTTGTGATTCCTACATTGCTGTCATCCCGGCAGGAAGTAGGTCGGGTTTTTGTTTTGCACCCGCTTGTGAAACGATTCACAAGCCCAGCGAGGCCGAGCCGTCGGCGGTGCCGAAAGACGACGAGGATCGTCGTTTTAAATCGTTAGATAGGCTGCGGTTATGCAATCCATCGGACTTACGATTCCGATTTTTCTATTCATTCTGATCGCGACCGTTCAATCGGTGGCGATGTTGGTGATGGGCCGCCTGTTTGGCCCGTCGCGCAATACGGCCGTCAAGGAAATGCCGTACGAAAGCGGCATGGACCCGATCCATGATACGCGCCGGCGTTTCGACATTCGGTTTCACCTCGTTGCGATCGCCTTCCTGGTGTTCGACGTCGAAGTGCTGTTCATGTACCCCTGGCCGTGGCTGCAAAACGTGCCGCCGTGGATCAACCGGCGCGCGGCTTCGATCTGGCCGTCGAACAGGGCCTGATCGTC
>JAFLCO010000390.1 GCA_017303535.1 Planctomycetota bacterium | reverse complement strand
TGCGCGGCGGCGGCTTTGCTCGGGGGCCCCGCCGGCGAGAGTTGCCGGGCCGCCGTCTCCCAAAGCTTCTGCGCGGCCAACTCGTTGCGCACGGCCGGGTCCGTAGCGAGCGTTCGCACCGCATCGTGAGCGGCCGCCGGCACTTCGTACCCTTTGAACTTGACGACGACCGCCGAGTAGCCCTTATAGGCGTTCCATTTCTGTCCGCCGTCGTCGGCCGATTTGGCGGCCGCGACCTGGTTCTCCAATTCTTTCATGACGGCCGCCAAAAGTTTTTCGGCCGCGGCTTTCACATCGGCCTTGGGCGACGACAAGTTGCGCTTTACCAGCAGCGCCGCGCTCGCAAAGTTGCCGAATTCCACCTGCACCCAAGCCGGCTTGAGCACATCGGGCACTTCCACCGGATCGACGCGCCACTTCGCATCGGTCAGCAAGCTCGGCACGCCGCTTTCCAGATCGTACGTACTCCCTTGCCAAGTGCCGTCGGGCATCAGCCCTTGCGCTTGGTAGATGTTTTGAAGGTTGATCTCGCTGACGCCCAGCGCCTTTTCAAACGAGCGATCCGTGTCGACGATCACCGGCCACTTCAAGCCGACGTCGTTCACGTAGGGCTGCAAGTCGGCGCGCGGCGTGCCGGAGTTGACGGCGATAAACACGACCGGCTTCCCTTCAAACTTTTTCGCCGCAGCGAAGATCTCCGGCCAGCGACGGATACAGCTTGGGCACGTTTCTTCAAAGAAATAGAAGTACGCCGCTTTGCCGGCCAGCATTTCGTTCGTTAGCGGCGGCGAATTGATCCAGGCCGCCGGACTGCTCGGCAGTTGCACGGCGTCGGTCGAGCCCAAGACGCCGGACAGGAACGACGGAGCTTGAGCCGCAGCCGGCGTGGTCGAAGCGGCGACGAACGTGGCACAAACGCAGGCGGTGAAGATCGTTACCGGCGAGCGAAAGGAACGGAGCATGGCGAGCCTCGAGCGAAGGAAGTTTTCACATTAGCGGCGCGGCCTGCCGAGCGCTATTGCCGCCGTTGCGTCAGCCTACACCTTCGGCATGGTCGACGCGAACAGAAGTGCCGGCAGTTCCGACGAAGAGAGTTCGCCGGAAGTTCCCGAATCTTAGGTCCGGGCTTTGTGCAGGCGGCTATTTTTTGAGCGGCACGATCTGCAGCCGCGAGCCGGCCTTTTGTACGTCGAGCCTTAGCGGTGCTCCGGCCTGTCGCAAGAGTTCTTCGAGCGTGGCGTCTTTCACTTCGACGCTGGTGAATGTTTCGAGCGAAATCCCGGCGGCGGCGATCGCGGCGTCATCCACGTCGATCGGCAGTTTGTGCGTATCGCGGAGCAGATTCACCAGCGCGCTAAACGGCTTGTTCTTGATGCGGAGCGTGTATCGTTGCTCCGCGGCCGCCGCGGCTTTGGTCGTCATCGAAGTGCCGGCGGTCGCCGAATTCGCCGACGGCGTGTTACCGACTGAAGCCGCGCCGCCGCCGCGTAATCGTTCATGATCTTCCAGGCGGGCCTTGACCTCGAGTGCCGCTCCGTTGCGACGAATGTCGGCCTCGGGCGCAATCTTCTTCCATTGCTCGGCCAGAGCCGCCACGTCGCCGCCGGGCGTGTACGAACGGGCGATTTGCGGCGATTCCTCGATCGTCATGAGCGTCAGCGTGCGCGCCGCGCCGTCGATTTTGTATGTGAGTCCAAACGAAGCGGTGAGCAACGTCAGGCGTTCGCCAAGCGACAGCGGCGGCAACGTCGTGGCCGGCCAAAGGTCGTGCGGAAGTTTCGTGATGTCGGCGATGTTGAGCTTGGCTTCCGCGGCGAGTTGCGCGAGCAGCGCTCGTGGCTGGGCCAAGTCGTTCCACGACCACGGGGCTTTGCGGGCCAGCACCGTGCGCAACTCGAGCGGGAGCGATTGCGCCTCGAGTCGTCGTAATTCGGCGACCGTGCGCAGATCGCGCGTCGCGGCAGGCGGACCGATGTAAACGAGCGGACCGAAATAGGAAACGCCGAGACTGTTCGCGGCGGCGACGCGCTCCAAGACGAACGACAGCGGCTGCCGTGCGGCCGTGAGTTCCAGGGCAATACTCGGATCGACGCGTCGATCGATCATCACGGCCACGCCGCTTAAGCGGCCTCGCGCGACGAGCGCCTCGCGCAAGGCCGCGCCCGACCAAGCGACGTCGACCGGTTCGGCGAGCCGGCGATTTGATTCTTGCGTCGTTGCGGCCAAGGCGACGGCACCGTCGGCCGCCGCACTTTCCGCGGCCCGGCCCATCCAGAAGCCGCACAACATCATGGCGATCAGAAATCGCGGAAGTCGTCGTGAATTCACCAGACGAACCTCTCTTAATCACTCGGCGACGTTGGGCGGAACCGATGCCGGCACGCCGGCCGGCGGCCTTCATTATGTCGCGAAATTCAACGCTTAGGCGCGGCTCGCCGGGAGGCTTGTGAAATTTATCGCTTTTCGCTGGAAAGCCCTGCAAGGCCAACTAGACTGAGATGGAACATTCGGAATGGCCTGAATAATCGGCACAAACACGCCGAACGCACCTCCCCGATTTACGGAGATTGTCTCGTGGCCGGTCCCCTCCGGTTACCGCTGCTTGAGTTCGTCTACCAGCAGTTTTTGGACGATCGTGACGCCGCCGCGTTTATTCGCAAGGTGGCCGCTCGATACGCTCCGGCGACGCTGGAAAGACTGCTCGCTCATCCTGCGCGCGGCTGCCGCCGTGCGGCGGCGTTGGCCTTGGGGTACGTCGGCGACTATGAGCAAAACGCTTCGCTCGGTCGGGCTTTGCACGACGTCGATCGCGGCGTGCGTACGATGGCCGAGAACTCGCTGCGAGCCGTCTGGTGCCGCTCCGGCACCGAGCCGCAGCAAAAGCAGCTCGAGTCCGTGATTCGCGAGAACATCGCCAAGCACTATCCGCGGGCTTTCACGCGGGCCACGGAATTGGTGGATCTGGCGCCTTGGTTTGCCGAGGCTTGGAATCAACGGGCCATTTCGCAATATGGCCTCGGTCGCTACACCGAGAGCATCAGCGATTGCCGCCAGGCGCTGGAGATCAACCCGTACCACTTCGGCGCCGCTGCCGGTATGGGCCAGTGCTTTCTCAACATGGGCGAAATCGAAGACGCCCTGCTCTGCTTCCGCCGGGCCTTGAAGCTCAACCCGGAATTGGAAGGCGTACGAGCCGCCGTGCAATCGCTCGAACGCGGCCGGAAGAAACGCCGCTAAGGCGATCGGCGTCAGTCGTTTTCCGACGCTGCCGAATGCCCCCTTGCTTGCGCTGCGGGGCTAGTGTGGGGTGGTAGAGTCATTTTTTGGGGCGACGATGCTACATTAGCAGTCGTCTTCATTCCCCACTCCCCATTCCCCACTCCCCATTTTGTCTCCCGTCGTCGTCATCGGTGCAGGAATCAACGGGGCCGCCCTCGCGCGCGAGCTGGCGCTCAGCGGCGTTGATACCGTCGTTATCGATTCGGCCGATATCGGCTCGGGGACCACGGCGTATTCGTCGCGATTGGTTCACGGCGGGCTCCGGTATTTGGAGTTCGGCGATACCGAACTCGTTCACGAATCGCTGGCCGAGCGCGAGCGCCTGGTTACGCTCGCGCCCGACTTTGTGCAGCCGCTGGAGTTTCGCGTGCCGTGCGAACGCAGGCTCGGCGGGATGATCGACGGCCTTGGGAAACTGCTGCTCGGCGGCAAGTACAAGGCCCGGTCGAAGCGTGGGATGTGGGCCGTGCGATTCGGGCTGTTCTGGTACGACTGGCTGGCCCGCGGTTCGTCGCTGCCGAAAGCTCGCGCGGTGCGGATCGACGGCAACTACCCGCATCCGCCCGCCGCGCGCTATCGCTGGGTGTGTGCCTACTCCGACGCCCAAATGCGGTCGCCCGAGCAGTTCACGGTCGGCCTATTGGAAGATGCCCGGGCCGCGGCTCAAGCGGCAGGCACGACCTTCGCCGTTCAGAATTATTGCCAAGTCTCGCGCCGAGGCTCAAAGCTTGTAGCGGAGAGTACGACCGGATTGCCGCCGGCCGAGTATGAGCCGGCGGCCATCGTGAACGCAGGCGGGCCGTGGGGTGACGACGTCGCGCGGGCGCTCGGCATCGAACATCGCCCGATGTTGGCCGGCACGAAGGGAAGTCACATCGTCGTGTTTCGCGAAGATCTCCGCGAAGCGCTCGGCGGCGCCGCGTACTATGCCGAAGCGTCCGACGGCCGGCCGGTGTTCATCTTGCCGTTCGGCGACGGCGCGACGCTCATCGGTACGACCGACTTGCCGTACGTGGGCGATCCCGCGGAGGCCGTGGCAAGCGAGGCCGAGATCGATTACCTGCTTAAGCTTTCTAACGACGTCCTGCCCCGCTGCCCGCTCACGCGTGCGGACGTGGCGGTGCACTACAGCGGCGTCCGTCCGCTGCCGGCGAGCGATGCGAAGACGCCGGCCGCGATCACACGGCGACATGCGATCGTGGAGCACTCGGGGTTGCCGTGGCCGGCGTGGTCGCTCGTGGGCGGGAAGTTGACGACCTGCCGCTCGCTGGCCGAAGAGGCGGCCACCGCGGTGTTGAAGCGGCTCGACCGGTCGCACTCGCCGCTTTCACGCACAAGGCCGATTCCGCGAGCCGTGGCCCTTGCCGACGACGAGGCGACGTCCGAATTGGTCGTCGGCAGGAAGTTTACGGTCGACGCCGTGCGCGCGATTATTCGCACGCAATGGGTCCGCACGCTCGACGACCTCGTCGAACGCCGACTGATGCTGCTTTTTGCCCGCGAACTGCGGCGAGAAACTTTGGAATCGCTGGCGCAGTTGTTGGTCGAAGAAGGCGTGCTCGCGCCGGATATGCGCGACGCGGCGGTGGCGACGACCGTCGAACGATTGCGCACGCACTTCGGCCGAAGCTTGTAGGCCGCCGCCACCACGCACTAGCCCCGACGCGCAAGCGAGGGGGCATGTGGATTGACCGTCGTGCGGAAATGTCCCCTTGCTTGCGCGTCGGGGCTAGTATGCGCGGCTTGCGTCCTGCTTTACCGTCGCATCGTGCCGCCGGCTTGCATCGCTTGTTGGAGGCCGATCATGTATCGCTGTTGATCGCGGCGGAATTTTTCGTAGTTTTCTTTCGACGAGAACAGGATCATCTGGTCGCCGCACTTCATGCCGATGTCGCGTTTGCCGGGCACCAGCTTCGCTTCCTCGACCACGGCGACCGGATCGTTGCCCGAGATGATCGGGCTGTACGCGTCGGGCTTGGCCAGAAACTTCTGCTGTTCGGCGGCCGAGACGAAGAGGTAAGTCATGCCGCGGTGAAGAGCGCCAAACGCCGCGTCGCCGCGCTTCCAGACCATTTTCTCGGTGACGGTGACCGGGCAGTAGCCGTCGAGCGCCAGCGGCGGCGAGCCGGGCGGAAGCTGAGCTTGCAACTCGGCCAAGGTTTGGCTCGCGGCGTCGACTTTCGGGGCGACCGGACCGCCGAGCGGCTTGCTGTGCTCCATCGGTTGCGGCTTCGCCGGAGCGGCGACGGCGACATTCGCCGGCGGCGACGGGGCAATGCTGGTCGGCGTGTTTGTTGCGATGGTGGTCGGCGCGGTCGGTGCGACGGCGGGCGGCGTTACCGCAGGCTTAGTCGCCGGCGGTGCGGTGTTGGTGGCGACCGCGGAAGGTACCGGTGTCGAGATCGGAGCCGAAATCGGCGAAGTGTTCGACGGCATCGCGGCGTAGCGATCGCCGACGCTCGTCGCGGCGTAGCGCGAACCGACGGTGGTCGATCCGGCGGCCGGCGCCGTCGTCGAAGGTGCGGTGCTAGAAACGCTCGTGGTGCCCGGCGTCGGC
>JAFLCO010000039.1 GCA_017303535.1 Planctomycetota bacterium | reverse complement strand
CCCCGGCAACCGCGGGGAAACGCTAGCGGCATGCGCTTCTTCCGGGGCGGACGACTACCGGGATAAACTCGCGATATCCGCTAACCACGGGGATCTCCATCAACGCCGTAACGACGCGGGTCACCGTCGGCCCGCTAATTCCCGTAAGTCGGCAAATTTCGGCGCGGGATAAAGGCCCTTGCCGCTGGAGTGCGGCCAATACTCGGCGTTCGTTGAGCTGCCGGAGCAGCGACGGAAGAACTCGCGAAGAGGCGACGGGATACATAGAACGTCGAGATAAGGCGGCGATTGCCGTGACAATCTGGGAAGAATTCTGGTTGCATCCTAGCACGGGATGGAATTATATTCAAACCTTTAGAAAATAACTCGGCACTGCAAGTCTCCGGTCGTTAATGTCCGGATATGCCCAGACGCTCGCATTCCCGCCTGGTCCTGCTACGGTGAACTGAATGCCCACGCTTCACCCCTTCCGCTTCCTCGGACTAATCGCCTGCTTGGTCGGCGTCGCCGCGTCGTCGGTCGCCGCCGAACCGGTGCCGTCCGCAGTCGTCGCCCGCCCCGAGTTTCGGCCTGAGCAGTTGCAGTTTTTTCGCGATCGCATCCAGCCGATCTTGGCCGCGAAGTGCGTGAAGTGTCACGGAGAGGAGGAGAAGGTCGAGAGCAACTTCTTCCTCACGTCGCGGGCCGCCGTGTTGCGCGGCGGCGAACTTGGGCCGGCCGTCGATTTGGCGAACCCGTCGGAAAGTTCGTTGCTTAAGGCCGTGCGTTACGACGAACTTCAAATGCCCCCAAGCGGCAAGATCGCGCCTGCCGATGTGGCCGCTTTGGAGCAATGGGTCCGCGACGGCTTGCCGTGGCCTACCGAACTTGAGCGAGAACCAACGGCTGCGCAACAACATCACAAGCCGGACGGCGTGACGGCCGAAGACCGCCAGTACTGGGCCTATCAACCGGTCGTAGAGCCGCGCGTGCCGGAAGTGAAAGACTCGGCCCGGGTACGTACGCCCGTCGATGCATTTGTCTTGCGAAAGCTCGAAGAACGCGGCCTCGCGCCGACGTCGCCGGCTTCGGCCCGTTCGTTGATTCGTCGCGCGACGTACGATCTCACCGGCTTGCCGCCGGCGCCGGAGGAAGTCGCGGCGTTTGAGAAAGCTTATCAAGGCTCAGGTGCCGAAGCGGCTTATGAAGCGCTCATCGATCGACTGCTCGCCTCGCCGCACTACGGCGAGAAGTGGGGGCGGCACTGGCTCGACTTGGTGCGCTACGCCGAGTCGCACGGCTACGAACGCGATTCTGCAAAACCATTTGCATGGCGGTATCGCGACTACGTGATCGACTCGCTGAATCGAGACAAGCCGTATGACCAATTCTTACGCGAGCAATTGGCAGGCGATCAGTTTCCGGAGGTCACACCAGAGTCGCTCACGGCGACGGGTTACTATCGACTCGGCACGTGGGACGATGAGCCGGCCGACCGTGAGTTGGCGAAGTACGACATCTTAGACGGCATCGTTTCGACGACGAGCAGCGTAGTGCTGGGTATGAGCGTCGGCTGTGCCCGTTGTCACGACCACAAAAAAGATCCGATTCCACAGCGCGACTATTACAAGCTGCTCGATTGCTTCCGCGATCTGACGGATATGAATCGCGAGAATCTGCGCCGCATCGCGACGCCGGCGGAACGCGCCGCCTTCGAAGCGGCGAAGGCCCGTAAAGAACGCGATGAATCGGCTTGGCAAAACGAACTGGCGGCGATCGAGGCAAAGTTTGTTGCCGCTGCGCCGTCGTACGGAATTGATATCGCCGCAGTCGACGCCGGCGACTTGAGCGAACTCAGTTATCGACTCTATCGAGACTCTTGGAAGAGCCTGCCGGAGTTCGACGCGCTCAAGGCCGAGACGTTCGGGAAGATTCCGGGCACTCGGTTCACGCTGGCCGTCGCATCAAGGGCCGAAGCCTTCGGACTGGTGCTCGAAGGCAAGTTGCGCGTACCGCAGGACGGCGAGTACACTTTCGTCGCCAACATGCGGGAAGGGTTCGACGTAAGGATCGACGGCAATTCGGTTTTGCGTAGACCGGCGGCCGGTGTGCACGAGGCTACGACAACAGTGCCGCTGAAGGCCGGCCTCCGCACGATCCGCATCGATTTTTTCAACGAGGCCAACGTTCCGAAGCTGCAACTTTCCTGGAGCGGGCCCGGTTTCGCACGGCGACTCTTAACCGATAGCGCCCAGCCGGGCGAGATGATTGAAGGTGGCACGACCTGGGCCTACCGCACCCAGAAGCCGGACAAAAACTGGGCCGACACCGGCTTTGACGACACCAACTGGCGACGCGGTGCCGCAGGCTTCGGCACGCGGGGAACGCCGGGCGCGGAAATCGGCACCGAATGGCGAGGCAAGGATATCTGGCTGCGACGGATATTCCGTGTTGCCACGTTACCGAAGACGTTCGCGGTCGAACTGCACCACGATGAAGACGTTGAGATTTACCTCAATGGCCGGCAAGTGTTTGAACGCACCGGTCACACGGTGAAATATGAACGCTTCGACCTGGGCCCCGCGGCGGCCAAGCATTTGAAGGTGGGTGAAAACCTGTTGGCCGTGCATTGTCGGCAAACCGGCGGTGGGCAATACATCGACGTTCGGCCGGTCGATGCCGCCGAGTCCATCGGCGATTTGGTAATAAAACACGGAGCCCGCGTGCTTGGTCCGGAAGTCGCCGATCGCTACACGAAGTTGTCGAACGAGTTGGCCGCGAGTCGTAAGTCGCCGGTTGCCGAACCGGGAATCGACGTGATGGCCGTGGGCGTGCGAAAGCCTCTGCCCACGCACGTGCTTCTTCGTGGCTTACCGCAGGCGGAAGGCGACATTGTCACTGCCGGAGTACCGGAAGTCGTCGCGCCAAGCGGCTTTCAATTGACGACTGCCGTGGTCGGGTCGAAGAAGCCACAAGTCGAAAGCCCACGAACGGCCCTCGCGGAATGGTTGACGCACGAATCCAATCCGCTGACGGCCCGCGTCCTGGTGAATCGCTTGTGGCAATACCATTTCGGACGAGGCCTTGTCGGTTCGTCGAATGACTTCGGCAAACTCGGCGAACTCCCGACGCACCCGGAGTTGCTCGATTGGCTGGCCGTCGACTTCGTGCGCGGCGGGTGGAAGCTGAAGCGGATGCACAAGCTGCTGATGCTATCGAATGCGTACCGACTGTCGAGCACGGCCACGGAGCAGGGGCTCGCCCTTGATCCGGGGAACACGCTTGTTTGGCGGGCCAACGCCCGTCGGCTGGCCGCGGAAGAGGTGCGCGATTCGATTCTTGCGACGTCCGGCCTGCTGAATCTGCGCATCGGCGGGCCGAGTGTATATCCACAGATTCCCAAAGAAGTGCTGGCCGGGCAATCGCGGCCCGGCGAAGGATGGCCCACCTCGACGAAGCCCGAGGACGCTAATCGCCGCAGCGTGTACGTGCATGTGAAGCGCTCACTGCAGTTGCCGATTCTGGCGATGCACGATCAGGCCGACACCGACGGCAGCTGTGCGGTTCGCTATACGACCACGGTGCCGACGCAGTCGCTCGGTATGCTCAACGGCGAATTCATCCACGAACAAGCCCGAGCTCTGGCGGAGCGTCTCGGCCGCGAGTCGCCGAATGATCCGGCCGCGCAGATTCGCCGGGCCGCCCAACTGACGGCGCAGCGCGATCCGTCGGCCGATGAATTACGCCACGACTTAGCGTTTCTCAAAGAAGCCCAATCCGCCGATGGGCTAAACCCTGAGGCGGCGCTGGAACTGTATTGTTTGCTCATGCTGAACACGAACGAGTTTTTCTACGTCGACTGAATTCGCCCGATTGAAAGTAGTAGGCCATGAACGATCGACAATTTTGCGGACGAACGCGGCGCGAGTTTCTGTGGCAGACCGGCGGCGGGTTCGGCGCGGCGGCGCTGACCGGCATGCTCGGCGCCGACGGCTTCTTTGACAGCCGTGTCAAAGGCTCGGAAGCCAAGGCCGCCGGCCACGCGATGCCGACGACGTTCGTTAATCCCCTGGCGCCAAAGCCGCCGATGATGGCGGCCAAGGCTAAGAGCGTGATCTTCATCTTCTGCTACGGCGGACCAAGCCACGTCGATACGTTCGATTACAAACCGAAACTTTATCCGCTCGACGGCAAGACAATTCCGATCAAGACGTTCGGCCGGGGCGGCAAGCGCAACGAGGGGCGCGTCGTCGGGCCGAAGTGGCAATTCAAGCAATATGGTGAGTGCGGCAAGTATGTGAGCGATCTCTTTCCCCACGTCGCGAAGCATGTCGATGACATCGCCTTCTTGCATTCGATGTATGCCGAGTCGCCCATTCACGGCTCGGCCATGCTGATGATGAATTCCGGCCGAATTTTGAGCGGCAACCCGAGCCTCGGCACCTGGATCACTTACGGCCTCGGCAGTGAAAATGAAAACCTGCCCGGCTACGTCGTCATGCTCGATAAAACCGGCGGGCCGATCAGCGGGCCCAAGAATTGGTCGAGCGGTTACATGCCGGCCGCGTTTCAAGGCACGGTCGTACGGGCTGACGGCACGGCGATTCACGACCTCGACCTGCCGGCCGGCATGACCCGCGCGGCGCAGCGGCGGATGCTGGATTTGCTCCGCGAGAAAAATCAACAACACCTCGCGGCCCATGCCGACAACACGGAACTTGCGGCCCGGATCGCCAGCTATGAGTTAGCGTTCAAGATGCAGCAACACGCCCCGGAAGCGATCGATTTCTCGCAAGAAACGGCCGAGACGCAGAAGCTCTACGGCCTCGACCAAGAACGGACCGCCGACTTTGGCCGTAAGTGTTTGCTCGCGCGGCGTTTGGTCGAGCGCGGGGTGCGGTTCATTCAGGTCTACAGCGGCGGCGCGCACAACGACGATAACTGGGACGCTCATACCGACATCGTGCTAAATCACACCAAGCACGCGGGCGACACCGACAAACCGATTGCCGGGCTGCTTACGGATTTGCGGCAACGCGGATTGCTCGATGAAACCATCGTGGTCTGGGGGGGCGAATTCGGCCGGCAACCGACGGCCGAGTACGCCAAGGGAACCGGCCGGGATCACAACGCCTACGGCTTCACGATGTGGCTTGCCGGCGGCGGCATCAAAGGGGGCGTAAGCGTCGGAGAAACCGACGAACTAGGCAGCGCCGCGGTGGCCGACCGCTTCCATGTGAAGCATCTCCATGCGACGATCTTGCAACAGATGGGGCTCGACCCCAATCGGCTCAGTTATTTTTACAACGGCCTCGATCAGAAACTCGTCGGCGTCGAGGGAGCCGAGCCGATTCATCAGATTATTGCGTAGTCATGAATCACCAATGACCAAGCACCAAACTTCAAACAATGACCAAACACGAATGATGAAACTCACGTGGCAGCGCTGTCCGCCGCTTCGATCATTCCCAGCTATGGTCGTTGTCGAATTGTTGGGAATTTGGTGCTTGGTCCTTGGGACTTCTTCTTCCGCAATCGCCGAAGAAGTAAAGCGATCGCAATGGAACGGCCTGGAACGTCTCGACTTCACGGTCGACGGTCGAGCCGCGCTGTTGATCGTTCCGCCTAAGTCCGACGTCGGGAAGCCTTGGATTTGGCGGACCGAGTTCTTCGGCCACGAGCCGCAGGCCGACATCGCGCTCACGGCCAAAGGTTTTCATATCGCGTACGTCAACGTGCAGAACCTGTACGGATCGCCGAAGGCTTTGGACGCGATGGATAAGTTCTACGATCACGTCGTACGAGAATATGGCCTCATGCCGAAGGTGGCGCTCGAAGGCTTCTCGCGCGGCGGCTTGTTCGCGCTCAATTGGGCGGCCCGGCATCCCGATCGCGTCGCTTGTATTTACAATGACGCTCCAGTCTGCGACTTCAAAAGCTGGCCCGGAGGTCGCGGCACGGGCAAAGGCTCTCCCGCCGATTGGCAGCGGTGCCTCGCAGCGTACGGCCTCACGGAAGCGGAAGCCCTTGCCCACAACGCCAATCCCGTCGACAATCTCGCACCACTTGCCAAGCACAAGATTCCGCTGCTGCATGTTTGCGGCGATGCCGATGACGTCGTTCCCTTCGCCGAGAACACGCAACTTCTAGCCGAGCGCTACAAGGCCCTTGGCGGGCCGATCGAAGTGATCGTCAAGCCGGGCATCGGACACCACCCGCACAGCCTGAAAGATCCGAAACCGATTGTAGACTTCGTCTACAAACACACGGCCGCATTGGACAAGTGAAGTCGCGTCACCTGCGGCCGACACCGGCCGCTCGCGCATTGAGAACAATCTATGATTTTGTGTTGCGGAACTCGGTCGGTGTGCGGCCCGTGTATTTGCGGAACACGTTGCTGAAGTATTGGCTCGTCGAGAAGCCGCAGGTCAGTGCAATGTCGGTGATCGAGCGATTGCCGGCCGCGAGAAGTTCTTGTGCCTTGGCGATGCGGGCACGCAGTAAATAGTCGTTCGGCGTTAGACCGGTCGATTGTTTGAAAAGTGCGAACAATCGAGCCCGACTGCAGCCGGCAGCGGCCGCCGTTTCGCGCATGCCGATCGGTCGGCCGAGGTTGACGTCGAGAAACGCCGTGGCGGCCTGCACGGCCGCCGTCGGCGCAACTCTGCGAGGCGCCGCTAACTGCCCGGCCGCTTCGACGATCGCAATGCAGAGCGTCAGGCGAAGTTCCAAAGCGGCGGCGGCTTCGGACGTCTCAAATTGATTTAGCTGCCGAGCCAACGCCGTCGTGATGCGTCGCAATTCGCCGCTCATCGGACAAGTGTCTACCGGCGCGTTTTGCAGAGTCTTCGTCAATCGCCGAATGTCGCCGCCGGTCAGCGGCGTATGCTTTGCCGCGCCGCGCGGGCGCGGATCGAACAGCAGCCCGCAAAGTCGGGCCGGCCGGCGAATGTCGTGCAGCCCACGGTGCCGCAGGCCGGGCGGAACCACGAGAAAGTGGCCTCCGGGAAGATCGACCGTGCGGCCGTCGTCGAATTCATATGACGTGGCCCCGTCGAGCATCAGCAGCATTTCAAACTGCTCGTGTCGATGCCAGGTGATGCGCGAAGCTTGCTGCGAACGGACGATCGCTGCCCGCCTGACAAGCGGCAACTGCAGGCGATCGCCGGTCACCTCGCGCTCCCTGCCGGCCACGATTTGCAGGGGGCCCATGCTCCGGCGTCGTCGGACGGTCCCGTTTTTCGAGCGGCGGAGCGGCATGTGTAAAATCGTCGCCTAGAGAATTGCAGTAGATTCAACTATACACCTCAGGCATGATGGCCGCCATGCACTACTCTCCGCGGCAAGACACATCGCGCGTCTCGCAACCCGTCGGCGATCCGAAATCGCCGGGCCGCATGGCGTGGGTCATCGTCGGCCTGCTCGTGCCGGTGGCGTTGTTGAACTATCTCGATCGCCAAATGTTGGCGGCGATGAAGTCGTCGATGATGGCCGACATTCCCGACATTGCCACGAAGGCGAATTGGGGTATCGTGCTCGGCTCGTTCAAATGGGTGTATGCGATCTGTAGTCCGGTCGGCGGCTATTTCGCCGATCGGCTCAGTCGCCGCCACGTCATTACGCTGAGCCTGGCGATTTGGTCGGCCGTCACTTGGGCCACGGCGCACGTCACGACGTTCGAGCAACTCGTCGCCGCGCGGGCCATCATGGGCATCAGCGAGGCCTTCTATATTCCCGCCGCACTGGCGCTCATCACAGACTTCCATCAAGGGGCGACGCGCTCCCGGGCCGTGGGCCTGCACCAAATGGGAATCTATGCGGGCATTATCGTCGGCGGCTTTTCCGGATACGTGGCCGATTCGCCGGCGCTCGGTTGGCGTTGGGCGTTTAGTTTGTGCGGCGTCATCGGCGTCGTCTATGCCGTACCGTTGTTCGCATTGTTGCGCAATCCTCCGCATTCAAGCGGTGCGGACGGTGACCAACCCTCGCCCGCAAATGCTCTGAGGGAATTGCTCTCCAACGCCGGCTTCATCTTGCTGGTGCTCTACTTCACGCTTCCCGCACTCGCAGGCTGGGTCGTCAAAGATTGGATGCCCGACATCCTGAAGGAGCAATTCGGGCTCGGCCAAGGAAAGGCGGGCATGTCGGCCGTGCTGTATGTGCAGTTTGCGTCGCTCGTCGGCGTGTTGATCGGCGGTTGGTGGGCCGATCGCTGGATGCTACGCACGGCGCGTGGGCGAATCTTCGTGAGCGCCGTGGGAATGATTCTTTTCCTACCGTCGCTGTTCGGCGTCGGTAACGCCGGAACGCTCGCTGCGGCCGTTGGGTTCTTGATGCTCTTCGGACTCGGCTGGGGCTTTTTCGACTGCAACAACATGCCGATCCTTTGCCAGATCGTAAGGCCGGAACTCCGCGCGACCGGCTACGGTGTTATGAACCTCGTGAGCATCAGCTGCGGCGGATTCGCCGATTGGGGATTTGGAGCACTGCGCGACCGCGGCGTGCCGCTGAACTTGATCTTCGGGGTGTTCGCCGGCGTAGCGTTGCTCTCGGTCGTGATCGTGCTTCTGATTCGGCCGCGCGAGATTGCCGAGCGGGCGTGATTTGTTCGCGAAGCTGTGAGACCCCGGAGACAAGCTCCGGGGCTAAATGGTTAGAGTATTTCTTGGAACGGACAACGGACGACTGACATGTCTACAACAAGACGGTTCACGGGCATCATCCCGCCGATGATCACGCCGCTCGTCGATCGCGACGAACTCGACGTCCCGGGGCTCGAACGTTTGATCGAGCATTTGATCGCCGGCGGCGTTAGCGGAATTTTTTTGCTCGGCACGACCGGCGAAGCGCCGAGTCTCAGCTATCGGCTGCGGCGGGAACTCGTCGAACGTTCGTGTAAGTTGGCGGCCGGTCGAGTGCCGATGCTCGTCGGCATAACGGATACGGCGTTTGTCGAATCCGTGGCACTGGCTCGTTGGGCGGCCGGATGCGGAGCCGACGCCGTCGTGTTGACCACGCCTTATTACTTTCCGGCCGGGCAGACTGAGCTTCTCGCGTATATCGAGAACCTGCTCCCGCAGCTTCCGTTGCCGCTCGTGCTTTACAACATGCCGGGCCTCACCAAGGTGTGGTTCGAATTGGACACGCTGCGCAAGCTGACGATGCACGACAAGATCGTCGGGATCAAAGATTCCAGCGGCGATCTCAAGTACTTTGAGAGCTTGATGAGCCTACGGACCGACCGACCCGACTGGTCGATCTTGATCGGCCCGGAAGCGATGCTGCCGGAAGCGATGAAGCTCGGCGGCGACGGCGGCGTGGCCGGCGGCGGAAATGCCTATCCGCGATTGTTTGTCGAGTGCTACAAGGCCTGCGTTTCGGGCGACTCCGATCGAATCGCCGCGACGCATCGCGCTATCAATGACTTGCAGAAGATCTACGATATCGGCAAGTACGCCTCGCGCTACATCAAGGCGACCAAATGCGCCTGCTCGTTGCTGGGACTTTGCAACGACTTCATGGCCGAGCCGTTCCACAAATTTAAAGCGCCTGAACGGGCGCGCGTGAAAGACATCCTCGATTCGCTGACGCTGCCGGAGGGTTGCCGATGAAGACTTTTTTGAGTGCCGCTGCCATCGCTGCTTCATTGTTTGTGCCGCTGCGGCTGACTGCTGAAGATGCGGCCGTGTTGACTCGCGAATTCATTTACGAAACTGCGCCGTTTCCGAGCTGCCACGCTTCGACAATCGTCGAGCCGAAGCCGGGCGAACTCGTCGCGGCTTGGTTCGGCGGTACCGCCGAGAAGAACCCCGACGTTTGCATTTGGGTTTCTCGCAAAGAGTCTGGCGGCTGGACCACGCCGCAAGAAGTCGCCAACGGCCTGCAAGCCGACGGAACCCGACATCCGACTTGGAATCCGGTTTTGTTTCAACCGAAAGACGGGCCGCTGATGCTCTTCTATAAGGTTGGCCCGTCGCCGAGCACGTGGTGGGGCGAACTGCGCACGAGCGGCGACGGCGGTCGCACTTGGAGCGACGCGCGGCGTTTGCCGGAAGGAATTCTCGGGCCGATTAAGAACAAGCCGATCCAACTGGCCGACGGCACGATCCTCTCGCCGAGCAGCGTTGAAGGTTTGAGCCCGCCGCCTGATTGGCAAGCACACATTGAGCGCAGCAGCGACGGTGGCCATACGTGGACGAAAAACCTAGTGCCGGTCGATGCGAAGTCGCCTGGGGCCATTCAGCCGAGCCTTTTGCAACATGCCGACGGCAGCTTGCAAGCGCTCGGTCGATCGCGCGGCAGCCGCATCTTCACGACGAGTTCGACCGATGGCGGCAAGACGTGGTCGAAACTTGAATTGACGACTCTGCCGAACCCGAACTCCGGCACCGATGCCGTGACGGTTGCCGACGGCAGCCACCTGCTGATTTACAATCACACGCAAAAGGGGCGCTCTCCGCTAAACCTTGCCTCGTCGCGCGACGGTAAGACTTGGGAAGCAGCGCTAGTGCTTGAGAGCGAGCCGGGCGAGTACAGCTATCCCGCGATCATTCAATCCAGCGATGGGCTCGTTCATGCCACGTACACCTGGAAGCGTCAAAAAATCCGCCACGCCGTGATCGATCCGAAGAAGTTGGAGCCGAAACCGCTGGTGGACGGAGCTTGGCCGAAATGAACCGTGTGCCGCTATGGGCGGTCTTCTGCATCATCATCCTTAACGGTCAGTACGCGTCGGCCGGCGTCGCTTCGAGAGCGTTCGGATGCAACGTCGTCGTAATCGGCGGCACGCCGGGCGGGATTGCGTCGGCCGTCACGGCGGCTCGGCTGGGATGTACCGTTGCGTTGGTCGAGTACCACGACCATGTCGGCGGAATGATGACCAGCGGGCTCGGCAAAAGCGATGTTGAGAATCGGGCGATGGTCGGTGGGCTCTTCCAGGAGTTCACCGCCGGCGTGTTGAAGTACTATGTCGATCACTATGGACCGAATTCCGAAAACGTGCGGCTATGCCACGGCGGGTACTACAGTGAGCCGTCGGTCGCAGAAGCCGTGTTTGAAGCAATGCTCAAGGCCGAAGAGCCGAAGCTCTTCGTTTTGAAGGGCTATCGTTGCGCTGAAGCCGTCGTGCTCGACGGCCGCTTGGTCACGGCAAAACTTTTGCATCGCAGTGACTCCGAGAAATGGCTCAATCTCACGGCCGACGTCTTTATCGATGCGACGTACGAAGGCGATCTGTACGCCGCCGCCGGGGCCGAATTTCGTCTTGGGCGTGAATCGCGCGAGGAGTTCGGCGAACCGCACGCCGGCGTGGTCTATTTCGACTATCAATCGCACGAGTTTTTGCCCGGTACGACCGGTGCGGCCGACGACAAGTTGCCGGCCTATACGTATCGCCTTTGCTTCACGAAAGACTCGGCCAATGCCCGGCCGCTGACCGAGCCGCCCAAAGACTATGACCGCCGCAGCTACACCGGCTACTTCGACGACCTGAAAGCGGGACGGCTTGCAGGGCCGAAAGTGTTTAAGCCCGGGCGCGGCTACAACCCGGCGCATTTCGATACGCTCGTCCGCGCATTGTCGGTCACCGATCTCCCGAACAACAAAACAGACGTTAACATCAATCCGCGTCCGCTCGGGTTCCCGTTCTGTGAAGAGAATCGGGGCTACGTCGAAGGAGACGACGCCGCGAGGCGACGCATTTGCGAACGGCACAAGAATCTAACGCTCGGTCTGCTGTGGTTTCTGCAGAACGACCCGGAAGTGCCGGAGGCTCATCGCAAGCTTGCGCGCGAGTTGCATTTACCGAAAGATGAATTCGTTGATAGCGCCGGATTTCCGTTTCAGCTCTATGTGCGCGAGGCTCGGCGGTTGGTCGGCGAGTACACGCTCACGGAGCACGACATCACCGGCACCGGCACAAATCGCATACCGAAGCACCAGCCCGACTCGATCGCCGTTGGCGAGTTTCCGATTGACAGTTTCCCGACCGGGAAACGTAAGCCGACGGATACCCTAGTGCTGGAAGGTTATCTCGGCATGCTCGACTACATCACTCGGCCTTACGAAATTCCGTACCGCGTGATGGTGCCGCGGCGCATCGACGGCCTGATCGTGCCCGTCGCGGCATCGACGACGCACGTGGCCTATTCCTCGATCCGGATGGAGCCCACTTGGATGGCGCTCGGGCAGGCCGCCGGCACGGCCGCACATTTATCGATCGAAGCGAAAGTCGCTCCGCGTAAAGTTTCGATCAATCGTCTGCAAGCCCTGCTGGTCGAACAAAGCCAAGTTATTCGGCACGCTCAATCGGCGGCGAGATAGCGACTCGCGGGGACATGCCCTATGGGTCGCGAAATTGTGTCATAATCGCGATGGATTTCGCTGTAAATTGCGGCCATTGCGAGGTGCTTCGGCGGTTGTGACGCGTAGAAAAAAACGGTAGACTTTAGGTTTGCATTTTTCACGGATTTCCGCGGGAAAAGCGGCGAAATTTCGCCGCTGACGCAAACGCATAAAGGACTGCCGCTTTGGCCGACGAAGAATTGCCGGAAGAAGGCACGAACGAACCGCTCCCTGCAGGTGCCGGAGCCGGCTCGGTGATGGGTGGGAACATCATCGATTTGCCGATCGAAGATGAACTCAAAGGAAGCTATCTGACGTACGCGATGAGCGTCATCGTCAGCCGCGCCCTGCCCGATGTGCGCGACGGTCTGAAGCCGTCGCAGCGGCGGATCCTCGTCGCGATGAACGACTTGAACCTCACGCCCGGCGCGGCCCGCGTGAAATGCGCCAAAATCTCCGGCGACACCAGCGGTAACTATCACCCGCACGGCGAAAGTGTCATCTACCCCACGCTCGTTCGCATGGCCCAAGAATGGAACATGCGGCACGTGCTGATCGACAAGCAAGGCAACTTCGGTTCGATCGCCGGGCTACCCGCTGCGGCCATGCGTTATACCGAGGCCCGCATGTCGCCCATCGCGGCGATGTTGATGGACGACATCAAGCTCGACACCGTCGACTTCACGCCGACCTACGACGAGCGGCGGATGGAACCGACTGTGCTGCCGAGCAAGTTCCCCAACTTACTCGTCAACGGCGCCAACGGCATCGCGGTCGGCATGGCGACCAGCGTGCCGCCCCATAATCTGCGCGAAGTTTGCAACGCGGCCATTCGCCTGATCGACGAACCGAACGTCTCGATCGACGAACTCATGGAGATCATTCCCGGCCCCGACTTCCCGACCGGCGGCATTATCTGCGGCCGCGGGGGCATTCGTCGCGGCTACTTCACCGGCCGCAGCACCATCGTCGTTCGTGCCCGCACGCGCGTCGAGGAATATGCCAAAGGCCGGCAGCGGATCATCATCTCGGAGATTCCGTTTCAGCAGGCCCGCGATCGCGTCCACAAGGCGATTTCGGAACTTGCGGAAGAAGACAAAGTTAAAGACATCACGGCCGTGCGCGATGAGAGCGATCTCAGCGAGCCGGTTCGCTTAATTGTCGAACTGAAACGCGGCGCCGATCCGGATGTCGTCCTCAATCAGCTTTATCAGTTCTCGCCGCTACAAGACACCTTCTCGTTGATCTTCCTGGCGCTGGTCGACGGCAAGCCGCGTACGCTGAATATCCGCGAGCTCCTGCAAGAGTATGTGCGGCATCGGCTGACGGTCATCCGCCGCCGTACGCAGTTCCTGCTCAACAGGGCTCGCCAGCGGAAGCACACGGTCGAAGGTCTGCTGCTCGCACACGCGAATATCGACGAAGTCATTCGCGTCATTCGCACCTCGGCCACGCAAGCCGAAGCTAAGAGCCGGTTAATGACGATCGAGTGCCCGTCGGCTCTCATGGAACGAGCTTTGGGACCGGTCGGTTTTGCCGACTTCACCACGGAACGCGGCGTTGCCGAAAGCTACACGCTCACGGCCGTGCAAGCGGAAGCGATCTTGCGGATGACGCTCGGCCAGTTGGTGAACCTCGAGCAAGAAAAGCTCGGCGGCGAGTACCAAGAGCTGCTCACGGAGATCTCCGAATACCTCCGCATCTTGAGCGACGACGCCAATATTTACGCCATCATTCGGGCCGACCTCGTCGACATGGCGAAGAAGTACGGCGATGAGCGGCGTACGGAGATCAGCGGCGAAGAAATCGGGGCGATCGACTTGGAAGATTTGATCACCGAAGAAAACATGGTGGTCACTCTGTCGCACCAGGGCTACATCAAGCGAATGCCGACGACGACCTACCGCGCACAAAAACGGGGCGGCAAAGGGATCATCGGCGCCAAAAGCGACGAAGAAGATCCGGTCCGCAACCTGTTCGTGGCCAGCACGCACGACTACCTGCTGTTCTTCACAAACATCGGCAAGGTTTATTGGCTCAAGGTATACGACATCCCGCAACTTTCGCGCGAGAGCAAAGGCCGGGCGGTCGTGAACCTGCTCAACTTCGCCGAGGGGGAAAAGATCGCGTACTGCACGCCGATCCGCGACTTCACGTTGCCGAACCATTATCTGATCATGGCCACGCGGCAGGGGCTCGTGAAGAAGACTCCGCTCGCCCAATACGGTCGGCCGTTGAAGACGGGCCTGATCGCGATCAAGCTTAAGGAAGGTGACGAACTCGTCGACGTCGCGGTGACGAAGACCGGCGACGAGATTCTGCTTTCCACATCCGGCGGCATGGCGATTCGGTTCGACCAAGCCGATGCCCGCTCGATGGGGCGGAACACCAGCGGCGTGAAGGGCATCAAGCTTTCGAAAGGTCAAACCGTCGTCGGTATGGTCGTCGCCGATCCCGACGCCACGCTGCTGACGGCCTGCGCGAAAGGTTACGGCAAACGGACGCCGTTCGGCCCGAACGATCCGCTCACCGGCACTCGCGTCGAATCTGACGAGGCGGAGGAGACGGAAGTCGCCGATGTCGCGCCGGCCGAAGAAGCGGCCGGCGAGGACGATGAAAGCTCGGCCAACCGCTACCGCACGCAGCGTCGCGGCGGCAAGGGCATTCGCGATATCAAGACGACCGACCGCAACGGCCCGGTCGTCAACATTGTGAGCGTGCGCGAAGGGGACGAATTGCTGATGATTTCCACCGGCGGCAAGATCCAGCGTATCGCGTCGGCCGACGTCAGCGTGATCGGCCGCAACACTCAAGGTGTGCGGATTATGTCGCTCGACGAGGGGGATCTTTTGGCGGCCGTCGTACGCGTGCCGCCGGAGGAACTCCCCGCCGCGCCGGAAGGTCAGTCGTCCGTAAATCCGGGCGACGCACCTTCGATCGGGCCTGCCGTGAACTCTCCGTCGCCGGAATCTTCTGCCGAATAAACCCGGCTGGAAGCTATTCTGGAAGTTCGCCGAACCGCATCGACTTCGTAAACTTGTTTCATCGGAGCCTGTCGTGTCGTCCAAACTTAGCGCCGTCATTACGGGCATTACCGGCCAGGACGGCGCGTACCTTTCCGAGTTGCTGCTCGAAAAAGGGTACGAGGTCCACGGCGTCGTCCGCCGCTCCAGCACCGATACGTTCGAGCGCATTGCGCACCTCGGCAACCGCATCAAACTCCATCAGGCCGACCTGCTCGACCAGCTGTCGTTGGTGAACATCTTGCGCGAGGTGCGGCCTCGCGAAGTTTACAACCTCGCGGCACAAAGCTTCGTGCCGACAAGCTGGGGACAGCCGCTGCTCACGGGCGAAGTGACGGCACTGGGCGTCACGCGTGTGCTGGAGGCCGTACGCGTCGTCGACCCGGAGATTCGTTTTTATCAGGCCAGCAGCAGCGAAATGTTCGGCAAGGTCATCGAGTCGCCGCAGACGGAACGCACGCCGTTTTGGCCTCGCAGCCCGTACGGCGTGTCGAAGGTTTACGGCCACTGGATCACGGTGAATTACCGCGAGAGCTACGGCACGTTCGCCTGTTCCGGCATCCTCTTCAACCACGAATCGCCTCTCCGCGGCAAAGAGTTCGTGACCCGCAAAGTGACTGACGCCGTGGCTCGCATCAAGCTCGGCTTGCAAGATACGCTCCGGCTCGGCAACCTCGACGCGCGCCGCGATTGGGGCTTCGCCGGAGATTATGTCCGTGCGATGTGGCTGATGTTGCAGCAGGACGAGCCGGACGATTACGTCGTGGCGATGGGCGAGATGCACACCGTCGGCGATCTAGTCAACGCGGCGTTCGGACACGTCGGGCTTGATCCGGCCAAGCACGTGGTGCTCGATCCGGCATTCCTCCGTCCGGCCGAAGTGAACGAACTCTGCGGCGATGCGAGCAAGGCGCATAATAAGCTTGGCTGGGAACCCAAAGTGCGTTTCCCTGAACTCATCGCCATGATGGTCGACGCCGACCTGGCGCGCGTGCGGCAAGAAATCGAAATGGCGAAGTACCGCGCCCGTTAGTCGGAACGTCGTTCACGCAGGCGTCATGAAAGCATTCGTCACCGGAATTAGCGGGTTCGTAGGCAGTCATCTGGCCGAGCATTTGCTCGCCGCCGGCGACGAAGTGCTGGGCGCAGCGCGCACGGGTGACCGCTTGCAACACGTGCCGACGGGCGTCGCGACGACGGCCTGGGATATTTCGCGCGATCCGCCGGCGGGCGAACTCCTTGATGCCGTGCGGCGTTTTGAGCCCGACGTTATCTACCACCTGGCGGCGATGAGCATCCCGCGGGACTGTGGAACCGCCGAACCGACCGCCGAAGCTAGAGCGCTGAACGTCGACGGCGTAAGTCGCGTCTTGGAACTCGCCGAGGAATTGCCGCGACGTCCCCGCGTGGTTTTCACCAGTTCGAGCCACGTGTATGCCGTCGATTCGCGTCAGCCGGTCGTCCCGGAAACGGCTCCGCTCGCCCCGCGCAATGCGTACGGCCGAACGAAGTTCGAGGCGGAAAGCCTGTGCCTTGCCGCGGCGTCCGGCGGGGCCGATGTTGTAATAGTACGCTCATTCTCCCAGGCCGGGCCGCGGCAAGACCCGCGACTCATGCTTGCGGAATGGGCGCGGCAACTGTTGTCCGATACTCCGTCGATCAGCGTCGGCAATTTGCATGTCGGCGTCGATTTGCTCGATGTCCGCGACGCGGCGCGAGCGCTACGGGCCTTGGCGCTTAACGGCGTCGCCGGCGACGTCTACAATGTCGGCTCGGCGATATCTCGCACGACCGGTTCGTGGTTTGAACTCCTGCGACATACGGCGGGAGACCGCCGGCCCGTGAATGAGCGCGACGTCAAGCCGCGGAACGACCCGATCGCCGACACCAGTAAGTTAAGATCGCTGACCGGTTGGCGGCCGACGGTTTCGCCCGAACGGACGGTGGCCGATATCTGGAGCTATTGGCGCGACGTGGTCGACGGCGAAGCGTCGTCCCGGCAACGCGCCTCGCAACAGCAGCAACAGCAATAACTCATCGCTTTGAAAACTTAGCAGGCTCGCATGATCATCGCCGTCGTCGGAACGGGATACGTCGGACTCGTCACGGGAACTTGTTTTGCCGACAGCGGCAACGACGTTACGTGCGTCGATATCGACTCGGCCAAGATAGAGCGGCTGACGCGCGGCGAAATACCGATCTATGAGCCCGGCCTCTCGGAGATGGTCGAGCACAACGTGGAAGCCGGCCGCTTAAAGTTTACCACCGATCTCAACGCGGCCGTTGGTGAAGCCGAGCTAGTGTTTCTTGCCGTCGGCACGCCGCCGGCCGACGACGGCTCGGCCGACTTGCGAAACTTATGGGCCGTCGTCGATGCGATGGCTGCGCATCTTCCGGAAAAGGCGATCGTCGTCACCAAGAGCACCGTCCCGGTCGGCACGAACGAAGGCATTTTCAAGCGACTTAAAGAAAAGACGGGCCGCGAATGCGAAGTTGCGTCGAATCCGGAGTTTCTCAAGGAAGGCGCTGCTCTCGACGATTTTACGAAGCCCGACCGCGTCGTGGTCGGCGTCCGTTCAAAGTTCGCCGCCGATCGATTGCTGGAGCTTTACAAACCGTTTCTGCGGACCGAGAAGCCATTCCTCGTCATGTCCCCCGAAAGCGCGGAAATGACGAAGTACGTGGCCAACGCGCTGCTTTCGACCAAGATCAGTTTCATCAACGAGACGGCGAACCTCTGCGAACTTGTCGGAGCCGACGTCAACGACGTACGCCGCGGCATCGGCAGCGACAGCCGTATCGGTACGGCGTTCTTGTTTCCCGGCGTCGGCTACGGCGGTAGTTGCTTTCCCAAAGACGTGCGAGCTTTGGAAGCCGTCGGCCGCGCCAAAGGCTACGAGATGCGAATCCTGCCGGCCGTCGATGAAGTCAATCGTCGACAGAAAACGGTCATGCTCGCGAAGATCCTTAAGCACTTCCAAGAAGATGTGGCCGGGAAGACGTTCGCCGTTTGGGGCTTGGCATTTAAGCCGCGCACGGACGACATTCGCGAGGCTCCGGCCTTGGCGATGATCGACGAATTGCTGGCCCGCGGCGCGAAGATCCACGTGCACGATCCGGAGGCGATGGATAACGTTCGCCGACAATACGGCGACAAAATAGCCTATGCAGAACGCCCGTACGATGCTTTGCTCGACGCCGACTCGCTACTCATCATGACGGAGTGGAAAGAGTTCCATTCTCCGACGTTCGCCACGGTGAAAAAGCTGTTGCGGAAACCGGTGATTTTTGACGGGCGGAATCTTTACGAACCGTCAACCTTGCGCGACGCGGGTTTTACCTACTATAGCATCGGTCGGGCTCCGGTGATTGCTACTTAGGCCTCTGCCGCAGGGCTCAACATGCGACGACCGCTCCGCAATCAGATTCTCTATCCCTTCGCGGGACTGGTCGCGGCGGCACTCTTGGCCGTTAGCGCGGCCGGGGCCTGGCAAGCGGCACGCACCGTCGACGACCAAATCGACGCGCACGTTCGCAGCGCCGCCGAAGTGTTGCTGACCGCCGATTTTCCGCTCACCGATGCGGTGCTACGGCAAACGCGCGGCCTGACCGGCGCCGAACTTGTCTGCCTAGAGGTCGATGGCGACCTCCGCGCTGCGAGTATGACGAACGCGCGGCCGTTTCTGGAATCGGCTCGGGCCGGCGAAGTCGGCGCCACTCGCCGGCCGGCGATCGTCGACGGCGGCGAATATCTACAATGGACGTTCGCCCGCACTTCGCGCGGTGCAACGGCCCCGGTCTTGCTGCATGTCTTCTACTCCCAGGCTCAGCGACGTCGATTGTTGAGCGAGGCGATTTGGCCGCCGCTGTGGGTCGGCGCCGTGGCGCTGGCCGCGGCTTCGGCACTTTCGTTATGGCTCGCCGCGAAGATCGGCAAACCGATCGCCGCCGTACGCGGACACTTCGCGCAACTTGCGGCGGGCAACTACTCGCCGCTTGACGTGCCGGCCCGCGACGACGAAGTTCACGACTTGGTCGTTGCCGCCAACACGCTTGCCAAGCAACTTGAGCAACGCGACTTGGCCGTGCGACGTTCGGCACGCTCGACGTTGCTCGGCCAACTCAGCGGCGGTCTCTGTCATCACCTCCGCAATGCCTCGGCTGGTGCAAAACTCGCGGTACAGCTTCATCGTCGCCGCTGCGCCGCTGACGACGGCGAAAGTCTGACGGTCGCACTGCGTCAACTCGATTTTGCTGAGCAGTACGTGCAGCGCATGCTTACGCTCGGCAAGCCGATGCCGCTCAAAATGCAGCCGCTCGACCTGCGAGAAGTCGTCAACGACGCGCTTTCGCTCGTCGAACCGACGTTTCGACATCGCGGCGTTACGCTCCGCCGTCAACTGCCGGAGGGTTCGCTCGAAGCGTTCAACGCTGATCGAGAACAGTTGCGGCAATTGCTGGTAAATCTGCTGCTGAACGCCGTAGAGGCCGCCGGCGAGACAGGCTGGGCCGAAATTGCGATATCTGAAACCGACGAAGGCGTTTGCCTCGCCATCTCCGACAGCGGCAACGGCCCGCCCCTCGAGGTTCGCGATCGATTGTTCGAGCCGTTCGTAACCGGCAAGCCCGACGGCATCGGGCTCGGATTGGCCGCCGCTCGGCACATTGCCGAACTTCATGGCGGCGCGATCCGTTATGATGGATCGACGGGAACTCGTTTCGACGTCATTTTGCCGCGCGGCCTGCAAGCGCCGAGGCCCCAAGTTCGAGAGGAAGCCGAAGCATGAGTCGCGTGCTGATCGTCGATGACGAAGAGAGCATCTGTTGGGGCCTGAGCCGGCTGCTGAAAGATGAAGGCTACGACGTGACGACCGCCGCCAGCGCCGAAGAAGCATTGGCCACGGTCGAAAGCGCCCCGCCGGATCTGGCATTGCTCGACGTGCGGCTTCCGGGCATCGACGGGCTCACGGCGCTCGAGCGCTTGCGGCGGGCCAAGCACGATTTCCCGGTCATCGTCGTCACCGCCTATGGTAATCTCGACACGGCTGTGCTTGCCGTCGACCGTGGCGCGTTCGACTATTTGACGAAGCCCTTCGATTTGGAGCACGTCGTCGAAGTCGTCAAGCGGGCTTCCGAATCGCTTGCGAAGAATGCCGGCCCGCGCCTCGCTCCGCCGCCCGCCACAACCGGCGAAGAGTTGCTCGGCGCCGGCCCGGCCATGCAGGAAGTCTTTAAACGCATTGCCTTGGCGGCGCCGACGGAGTCGTCGGTGTTGATCGTCGGCGAGAGCGGTACCGGCAAGGAATTGGCGGCCCGGGCCTTACATCGTCATTCGCGCAACGCCGACGGTCCGTTTGTGCCGATCCATCTCGGCGCGCTGAACGCCTCGCTCGTGGAAAGCGAACTCTTCGGACATGCCAAGGGAGCCTTCACCGGCGCCGATTTTGATCGCCCCGGCCTCTTGGAATCAGCCGACGGCGGTACGGTTTTCTTCGATGAAGCCGCCGACATTCCGCCGCAAGTTCAGGTCAAGTTGCTTCGAGTCTTGCAACAGCGGGAAGTCACGCGTGTCGGCGAAGTGAAGCCGCGACCGTGCCGTTTTCGCGTGATCGCCGCCGTCAATCGCGATCCGGCCGAATGCGTGCGTACAGGAACGTTACGGGCCGATCTGCTTTATCGACTGGCGGGCTTCGAGATTCGTCTGCCCGCTTTGCGCGAGCGCAGCGAAGACATTCCGCTCTTAGCCCGACGTTTCCTGCAATCGGCGATCGACGCGGGAAGCACGGCCCGCGGCATTTCGGCCGCGGCGCTGGCGGAACTCAAATCACGTGCCTGGGCGGGCAACGTTCGCGAATTGCGCAACGCCGTCGAGCGAGCCGCCATCTTTGCGCGCGGCGGCATGATCGAGCCGGCGCACCTGCCGCCGCCGGGAGCTTACGAAACGCGTGCGGCAGTCGACGTCGCCGATGAAGTCCATGATGCGATTATCCGCTGGTCGGAAGCCGCCGTCACGGGCAAACTCACGACGGCCGATCTTTACGATCGGCTGCTGAAAGTCATCGAGCCGCCGCTGTTCGAAGTCGTGCTGCGCAAGACGCTCGGCAATCGTGCGGCGGCTGCGGAGATTCTCGGCCTGCACCGTGCGACGCTTCGAAAGAAGCTCTCGGAACGGCGCGGGACAAAGCCGGAAGATGCTGAAGACACGGAGTAGAAATCGGTAGAAGTCGTCAGTCGCCGGCCGCGGCGTATTTTCGGAATTCGCTCTCATCTAGAAACACCGCCTCGCGCACGAGTTGAAACATCAGCCCGTGCTCGGGCCGGCCGAACGTCGCCAGGATCCGATCGAGCACTTCCGGCGGGCAGCGCCCTTTAAGTTCGACGTAGAGCAACCGGCCGGCGCGATCGGCCAAGAGCCCGTCGAGTTGCCACGCTTGGCCCTCGGCGGAACCGACCCAAACGAACGAACCGTCGGGCTCGAAGAACATCCGCTCCAGCGTTTCCAACGACTCGCCGACTTCTTCAAACGAACGAGGAAACCCGGGCCCTACAACGTCGCCGCCCGTCTCCAACCGCTGAATCAACAAACCTCGCAACGACGGGCCGGCATCCAAGTGCGCATGTTTCGGTCGGGCGTGAACGACGGCGTTGAACGAAAGCATGTCGGTCATGACACCGCCGCGATCATCACCGGCCGCTTACCCGCCGACTCCAGGGCGGCGAGGTTCACCGCCAGCGTATGCTCGGCCTCGGCCAGCGGGCAAGTCGGCTCTTCGCGTCCTTCCAGCGCCTCGACGAAGCGCTTCGCTTGCAACTCGAACCACTCGTCGCGCTCGTGCAACATCGGATCGCTCCAGGTCCACCCTGGATCGCCGTGATGCACGACGCCGTAGCGGTGCTCCGGCAGTTCGATGCGGACGCTGCCGCGCGAACCGTTGACCTGGACTCGCGATTCGTTGGCGGCCATGAACTGATTCATGGCGATGGAAATCATGACCTTGCCGCCGCCCGCACGACCTGTGAGGTGGACCGTATCTTCGACGGTTACCCCTTCCAAGCACTGATGATCGTAATCGCAAAACACCCAATCGTAGCGGCCGACCAAAAACTGCACGGCATTTGCCAAATGCGTCATTGCGTCTTGAATCGCCCCGCCGCCGGTGCGCCGATCGTTGTAATAGATCTCGCGATACGCCGGACGAAATGTGGGAAAGTGCTGCCCTGAAACGGCCGTGGCTTGCAGAACTTCGCCGATCTCGCCCGACGCGATGATCTTCTTCACGGCGTGCGTCGCCGGATGAGCCCGATAAACGTAGGCGACCTGAATCAGCTTGTCGCCCGCAGCCGCACGCAACCTCGCGGCGTCTTCGGCCTTGGTCGCCAGCGGCTTCTCGATCAGCAGCCCTCGGCAACGCGGCAAGAGTTGCAGCGCGTGATCGACGTGCAAATGGGCCGGTGTACAAATCACCGCGGCGTCCCAATCGCGCCGGCAGGCGTCGTCCAACGTCGCGAATCGTTGCTCGATGCCGTAACGATCGGCCACGTCGTTGCGACGGCTTTCAAGGTTTTCGACCAGACCGAGTTCGCAGCCGATCGCATTCTGAAAGCACCGTAAATGCCGTTCGCCGATGGAGCCGACGCCGATGACGAGGATGGAGAGTTTGTTATTCATGATCGGCGCGCCTCGCGAGCGAGGCGGCTAAACGGTGGAGTGGGACGTCGTGCGGAAATAAAAATCGGCAAACTAGACAATCGTCCAGCCGCCGTCGACCATGAGATTGTGACCGGTGACGTAGTTTGAAGCGTCGGACGCCAGAAACACCGCGGCGCCTTTGATATCTTCGTGCCCTAAAAGCCGGCCGAGTGGCGATCGCTTGCAGTAGGCATCGACAAACGGTTGCGGTTGGTTGTTGGCATACCCGCCGGGGCTAATGCAGTTGGCCCGCACCCCGCGTTTGCCGTAGTAACTCGCCAATTGCCGAGTGTAGTTGATCATTCCGGCCTTGACGAAGTTGTACGTCGGTGGTTGCTTCATGATCGTCCCTTCGTAGAGCGAAGGGTCATTGGCGACGACGCCGTAGATGCTCGAAATGTTGATGATCGAACCGCTTCCTTGTTCGGCCATCGACTCGGCGAAGAGTTGGCAAATGCGGAACAGTCCGAGAAAATCTCCTTCGGCCGCGTGTCGCCAGACGTCGGCCGTTTGTTCTTGAATGGTTCCTTTGTGCCCGTCGCGAGCCAGCGCACTATTCACCAGCACGTCGCAGCGGCCGAACTGTTTGTAGACTTCGGCGTGCAGGGCATCGATCGATTCGAGACTTTCGACATCCATCTGTAGCCCGTGGGCGTCGTAGCCGCGCGAACGGAGCGTCGCGGCCCACTCGTCATTTCGTTCGCGACTGCGCGAGGCGGTAATCAGCGTAGCGCCCGCTTCCGCGAGGCCGGCCGAGAGGCTTTGTCCAAATTGCGGCCCCGCACCCGCGGTGACAAGGGCGACTTTTCCGCGCAGGGAGAATCGTTCGAGAATGCTCATAGTGCGTAAGGTAGCAGACGGCGCGGCCGCGACAAACTTTCGATAATCGATCAGTTGTAAAAAGCTTGGCTCGCGCCGCGCGGGCGGTTATCGTACGAATCCCTCCTTCGCATGCCCCGCGAGCTTGCCGATGCCCGTGCTCTTCGCCGTTCCGCCGCCGCCTCGTCCCGCCGGGCTCGATTGGCTCGACTACTCCGCCGTGGCCGGCTACTTGCTGCTGACGGCGGGCATCGTCTGGTGGTCGTCGCGCAAACAGGGATCGACGGAGCAGTTCTTCGTCGGCGGTCGCCGGCTGCCTTGGTTCGCCGTCGGCTTGAGCATTATGGCAACCTTGCTCTCGACGCTCACCTATCTTGGCGCTCCCGGCGAAACGATCAAGAACGGCGTCGCTCTGCTGTGGGGATATGCGGCCTATGTGGTCGTCGTGCCGTTCGTGATGATGCTTTTGGTGCCGTTTTTCATGCGGCTCCGCATGACCAGCGCCTACGAGTATCTGGAACGTCGCTTCGACTATCGGGTGCAGTTGCTCGGCTCGCTGATGTTTCTCTGCCTGCGGCTCGGCTGGATTTCGCTCGTCATGTACGCCGGATCATTGGCCCTGGCACAGATGATCGGCGGCGCTGTTTTGTGGCTTCGCATAGGCACATGGTATCGCGAATTCCCCGTCGACATTTTTATGGTCATCTGGGCGATGGGGATCGCCTCAACGATCTATGCCTGCTTCGGCGGACTGAAAGCCGTCGTTTGGACCGACGTCGTTCAGGCGATTATGCTTTTCGGCGGCGTGTTCGTCGTGATCGGCTACATCATGTTCACGACCGATACCGGACTCTCGACATGGTGGAGCACGGCCGCCGAGCTTGGCCGCGGCCATACGAGCCCCGATCTGTTCAGCATCAATCCGTTCGTTAGATTTACGATCGTCACGGTCATCATCGATCGGCTGTTCTGGAATATTTGCACGCACGGAGCCGATCAAGTCGTACTGCAACGCTATTTCGCCACGCCGTCGGTGGCCACGGCCTTGCGTAGTTTCGTCGTGACGCTGATCTCCCAGATCGGCATGGCCCTGCTGCTCACGACCTCCGGCCTCGCGCTGCTGTATTTCTATGTGACCTATCCGAAGTACCTCGGCAGCGTGCCGCTCGGAGATAAAACCCTGCCGCACTTCTACGCCGTGCAATTGCCGGCCGGCTTCGGCGGCTTGATCCTCGCGAACTTCCTCTGCGACGGGATGCAGACGCTCGTCTCGGGCGTCAACAGCATGGCAGCCGTCGTGACCAAAGACATCTTCGGCCATGCCGGTCCGGAAGAAGGAACCTCGGATCGGAAGCAGTTGCGGTTTGCCCGGATGCTCACGCTCGGGATCGGCCTGCTGTGCACGTTCTTCGCTTGGGCTGCGGCCAGCTATATGGCCTCGAATGAAGGACGTTTCAACATCATCGACCTTCTACCACGTTTCAATATGTTCCTCGGCCCGTTGGGGTGCCTGATGTTCATCGGCATGTTCTTGCCGCGCGTGCGGGCTCGAACGGCGCTGATATCGATCGGCGTGTCGCTACTGATTTCGGGCATTTGGACTTGGTGGCGCGAGTTGTGGGGCGTAGTTTATTGGCTGCGAGCCACGCCCGAGGGGCTTGACGGCGCCGCAACGTTTCTCGACTGGTACAAGGGGATGTTCGGCACCGAAGCGCCGCTCTCCATTTCGTGGGCCACGGCGATGCCTTGCATCTTCGGTTTCGTCACGGCCTGGGGACTTTCGCATCTACTCGACGACGCGGGCGATCATCCGGGCCGGGCTTACTCTTGGAGCGCTGTGATGAAGCGCCCCGCCCCTGCCGAAACTGCCGAAGTTTGAAACACACCAACGTAAGTCGTTACTCATGCCCAACACACTGCTGGCTGCTCGCAATCGGATTCTTCCCGCGCTCGTTACGCCGCTCACCGATTCGGGCGAACTCGATGAGAAGTCGCTCGAACACCTGATCGACCATCTCTACCGCTCGGGCATGGGCGGGCTGTACGTCACCGGCAGTACGGGGGAAGGCATCTATCTCGATCCGGCAATCCGCCGGCGAATCACGGAGATCGCCGTGCACCATTCGCGCGGCCATGGGCAGGTACTCGTTCACGTCGGCTCGATTGCGGCGATGCAGGCCTTCGAGTTGGCGAAGCACGCCGGAGAAATCGGGGTCGACGGCATCAGCAGCATCCCGCCATTTGTCGGCGGCGTGTCGCCGGCCGAGACGCTCGAATACTACCGGACGCTTGCGGCGTCGAGCAGCGCGCCGGTCGTGGGATATTACATCCCAGGCCTCACCGGGGGCGGCTGGTCGATCGACCGAATGTGCGAGGTGCTCAAGCTCGACAACGTCATCGGCTTCAAGTTCACGCATACCGACCTCTACATGCTCGAGCGAGTGATGTCGCACGTCGGCCGGGAAAAGGTCGTGTACTTCGGCGTCGACGAGATGCTCTGCCACGGCGTGGCTTGCGGCGCCCACGGCGGCATCGGCACCACCTATAACTTCATGCCGAAGCTCATTCTGGAAGTCGCCACGCTCTGCGCCGACGGCCGGTATGCGGAAGCCGTGAAGGTGCAGAAGAAGGTTAACGAAGTGATCGAGGTCCTGCTCACCTGCCAGGGGCTCGCGGCGACGAAGCAGATCCTCTACTGGCAGGGGCACATCGCGTCGACGAAATGCGCCCCGCCCCGAGCTTCGCTCAGTGCCGAGCAACAAAAAACCTTCCGCGACCGGCTGATGCAGACCGCCATCGCCGACACGCTCGTTCGGTAGAGCGCCTTCTTTAAGCCGGGCCGACGACCGCTGCGGGCGGATTGTGCGGAGAAAACCTGCGCGCCCGTACGGCCCGTGCGATCATTAACGTCGCGCCAATAAGGCCCTCGCGGCGGAGATTGGATTCCGCCGCCGCCGCCGGCCGATCAGTAACCATGCCCTGTGCACGCCGGCGCGAACCTTCGCGCCTAGGATCCCACCGGCAAGGTCGCCCCAAAGCGAAGGAACTCGGTCTTGAAGCCGTCTCTGTCGGTCGTTGTTCCTCTTCACAATTCGCAGACGTCGCTGGTTCGGTTGACGGAAGAACTTCTCGAGGTCCTGCCGGAAATGGCAGGCGGACTGGAAGTCGTTCTCGTCGATGATGGCTCCACCGACGCTACGGTCGAAGTCGCTCAGGAAGTCTCGCTCAACTTCCCTCAGGTCTTGCTCCTAGTGCATCGTTCGCGGCTCGGCGCGGAAGAATCCCTCCGCAGCGCAATGCGCTATGCCCACGGCGAGCAAATGCTGCTTTGCCGAGAAACCGGCGAACTCGATCCGCACGAACTCCCGAAGCTCCTGTCGGTGGCGACCGTCGACTCCGCGGTACCCGGCCAATGGCAGGGCTCGCTGGGGTCGATTCCGCGCGCTCCGGCGATCGGCGGCAAGCCGCAAGCTATGGAACTCCCGGACGTGCTCTTAGTTCCGCGTCGAATGCTGGTCGGCTGGCGACAAACGGGCGGCCGGAACGACCTGATGGACTATCTGAAGACTCGTGGCTACCTGAAACCAACTGTCGCGCTTCGTCCCCGGCGGCAACGTCGGGCCCCGGCGGCTCTGGTCAACCTGCTCCAGCGCCGCTACGCCGAACAGGCCGCCGCTCGGGCCATGACCGTCCGACGTGACGCGCCCGTTAACGACAACGTCACTGGTGCGACAAATCGTCCGCGCGGATCGAGCCGACTCATGTTGCGGTTGCGGGCCTTTGCGATGGGCGAGTAGCCGCTACCCGCCAGACTGGATAACGGTCGGCGGATTTTGACGCAATCGACTTGTCGCGTTCTAAAACTGGCGCTATGATTCATTCCGGGTTGGCGGACCCGCGATAGCAGGTTCTCCTCGCCTGATTCCTGGGACGTCGAGCCTTAATGGCACGCGTCGCACGGACCAGTTTCCGTCGGCCGAACGACGAAGGGCAAGCGTCGTTCACCACTGGTTTGCTTTGATCGATTCCGCGGTGTCTGAAATGCGCTCCTACGTCCGCGACGTTTGGGGTCATCAAGCGCGTCGGGTCAGAAGTTTGGTTTGAACGTTCGCGCTTAGTCACCGTCCTCGATCCTGCGGACCGTAGTAACTCTTCATGAGCTATATCGAGTTCGATTTGCCCGCCGTCATTCCGACGGTTCCTCTCCCACCCGTCGCTCAATTGCATGCCGCCGCCGAAGCGCGCGTGCCTGCGCCTCCGAAGCATTTGGCGGGAGCCGGTCACTCGTCGCTTCACGACTCGCTGCCCGAAGGCTTCGAAGAGGAAGACACGATCGTCTCGGCGCCGCGAGTGCGCCCGACGCACTTGCATCGCATTGAAGAAGTTCGCCGCGAGCAAGGTATTTCGATTCGCCGCGCGGCGCAACTCCTTGAGTGTTCGGCGGACGAAGCGCGCGCCATGGAAGTCGCGACGGCCGATCTGACGCTGTCGCAACTTTACGACTGGCAGCGCGTCCTCGACGTACCCGTGGCCGATCTGTTGGTGGAACCAGACGAAGCCCTTTCACCGCCGGTTCTCCAACGGGCCCGAATGGTGCGGCTCATGAAGACGGTGCAGGCGATCGTCGAGCGTTCTAATCAGCCGGCCGTTCGACGCTTGGCCGAAACCATGGCCCGGCAACTTGTCGAAATCATGCCGGAGCTAGACGGCGTAACCCCGTGGCACTCCGTCGAACGTCGCAAGACGACGAACCAGAACGCCCGAATCCTGGAAAGCGATTACCTCCGCGGACCGGAAATGCCGTAGTCGATCGCATCGTCAAGGTGCGTCACTTCTCCGTCTGCGGCAACTTCTCCAAAAGTTCGCGCAGCACGCGGTCGGGATCAACCCCTTCCGCCTGAGCTTCGAAGTTCAGCAAGATGCGATGCCGTAGTGCCGGCAATGCCATGCTTCGCAAGTCTTCAAAGCTCACGTTGAACCGCTCGTTCAGCAGGGCTTTGACCTTCGCGGCCAGCACCAGCGCCTGAGCCCCGCGCGGCCCGCAGCCGTAGCGAAGCCACTGCTTGGCCGCCTCGCCGGCGTGTTCGCCTTGAGGTTGCGTGGCGAGCACCAATCGCACGGCGAAGTCTTGCACGTGCGGGGCGATGATCACGTCGCGCACGAGCCGCTGCATTTCGATGATTCGCGGGCCGTCGAGCACAGGCGTCACCGTTTCCTGGCCGCCGCGCGTCGTGCGGTCGAGCACCGCGTGGAGTTCGGTCTTTGTCGGGTAGTCGGCCAGCACCTTGAAGAAAAAGCGATCGAGCTGCGCCTCGGGCAGCGGATAGGTTCCTTCCTGCTCGATCGGGTTCTGCGTCGCCAGCACGAAGAACGGCAGTTGCAACCGGTGCGTCGTGCCGCCGATCGTCACCGAGGCCTCTTGCATCGTTTCGAGCAGTGCCGACTGCGTCTTCGGCGTCG
>JAFLCO010000389.1 GCA_017303535.1 Planctomycetota bacterium | reverse complement strand
GGGAAACGGTCTTGGCCGCCGGAGCCCCGCACGGTGCGATGGCCTGTGGTCTCGGAGCTCGCGACACCTTGCGGCTGGAAGCGGCCATGCCGCTCTACGGCCATGAGCTGAGCGAGCAAATCAACCCGATTGAGGCGGGCCTCGGGTTTGCCGTGAATCTCGACGGCCGCGAGTTCATCGGCCGCGAAGCTCTGGTGAAAGCCGCCGCTCGGAAAGACTTGCCGCAACGCGTCGGCCTGATGCTCGACGGCAAACGCGTGCCGCGCGAGACCTATAAAGTCTTGGCGGCCGACGGTCGCGAGATCGGCCATGTCACAAGCGGCACCTTCTCGCCGACGCTCGAAAAAGCGATCGCCATGGCTTACGTCGATGCGGCGTACGCGGTGGTCGGCACGCAACTACAAGTCGACATCCGCGGCAAGGCTGAGCCCTGCACGGTCGTCGAACTGCCGTTCTACAAGAGACGCTAGAAGCTAGAGGCTGGACGTTGGAAACATTTTGCCACGGACAGAGACAACGGACCAAGGACCACGGACAACGGACAAAATCGCAATGACCCCCGACCAACTGAAGTTCAGCAAAACGCACGAATGGACGCACTTCGATCCGGCGACGAAAACGGCCACCGTCGGGCTTTCGGCGTTCGCGCTCGAGGCGCTGACGGACTTGGTGTACGTCGAGCTACCCAACGTCGGCCGGAAAGTCTCGGTCGGTGAATCGTTTGGTGAGATCGAATCGGTGAAAGCAGTCAGCGATATCTATAGTCCGGTTGCCGGAGAGATCGTTGAGACGTATCCGGTTCCGAACGATCCAAAAGATCCCAAAGCAGCGGAAAAGCGTATGGCTCAAATTAAAAACGACCCCTACGGCGAAGGCTGGCTCGTGAAGATCAAGGTCGCCGATGAAGGGGCGCTCGGCAGTTTGCTGAGCTACGCCGATTACCAGAAGCAATGTGCGGAAGAACAACACTAGGAACTGCGAACGAGCGATATGAGCTACCTGTTCAATACTCCCGACGACCAGCGGGCGATGCTCGAAGCGATCGGCGTCGGCTCGATGGCCGAACTCTTCGCACAGCTTGTGCCCGACGAAGCACGCCTGCATCGCGACCTCGACATTCCGCACGCCATGAGCGAGCTGGAAATGACGGGCCACATGCAGGCTTTGGCCGCGAAGAACACGGCCTGTTCGTCGCGCCCCTGTTTTCTCGGTGCCGGCTCGTACGACCATTTCATTCCCGCGGCGGTCGATGCTTTGGCCGGCCGCGGCGAGTTCTTCACGTCGTACACTCCGTATCAGCCGGAGGTCAGCCAAGGCAACCTGACGGTGACGTTTGAATATCAAACGTACATCACTCGCCTCACCGGCATGGACGTGGCCAACGCCAGTCTTTACGACGGCGCGACCGCCGCGACCGAAGCCGCGATGATGAGCTTGGAAGCGACCGGACGCCGAGGTCGTATCGTGGTCGCCGGCACGGTGCATCCCGAGTATCGCCAGACGCTGCAAACGTACCTCAACTGCCTCGGCGTCGAACTCGTCACCGTCGGCTACAACGAAACTTCCGGCACGGTCCTGCCCGCCGACATCGCCGCGGCTTGCAACGACCAGACGGCGTGCGTACTCGTCCAACAGCCGAACTTCTTCGGTTCGCTCGAAGAGGTCGAAGCCATCGGCCGCGCGGCCCACGAAGCCGGGGCGATGTTCGTCGTCTCCGTCGATCCGATCAGTCTCGGCATCTTGAAGAAGCCGAGCGAATACGGGGCCGATGTCGTCACGGCCGAAGGCCAGTCGCTGGGTAATCCCCTGCACTACGGCGGGCCTTATCTGGGCATCATCGCTTGCAAGCAGGAGTTCGTTCGCCGCATGCCGGGCCGTATCGCGGGCCAGACCGTCGATCGTCGCGGCAAGCGTTGCTGGGTGCTCACGCTTCAAACCCGCGAGCAACACATTCGCCGCGAAAAGGCGACGAGCAACATCTGCACGAACCAGGGCCTGTTCGCGCTGCGGGCCACGATCTATCTCTCGCTGCTTGGTCCGCACGGCCTTCGCGAGACGGCCGAGCTATGTGCCCGCAAGGCTCACTATGCTCGCACCTTGCTCAACGGTGCCGGCGGCGCACGCTTCACGGTCCCCTTCTCCGCACCGACGTTCAAAGAGTTCGTCGTTCGCGACGGCGCCGGAACCGTCGAGGCTCTCTTGGCCGATGCCGAGCAAGAGGGCTATTTCGCCGGCGTTTCATTGGGACGCTGGTATCCGGAACTCGCCGATTGCTTCTTGGTCTGCGTCACGGAAAAACGGACCCGAGCAGAAATCGACGGCCTCGTCGGCGAACTCACCTCTTCCCCCGTCGGACTCACCGCCGAACTCACGAAGTAGATATGCGTAATACCCGTGCACTGTCGCCGATTTTCGAACTCTCCGCTCCCGGGCGTCGTGGCGCCACGTTGCCGCCGAGCGACGTGCCATACGCCGCGCTCGACGAAATCCTGCCGGCCGAAGCGCGGGCCGACGCCCTGCCCGACTTGCCCGAGGTGGCCGAGGGGGACGTCGTCCGTCACTACACCTGCATCTCGCAGTTGAACATGTCGGTCGACACGCACTTCTATCCGCTCGGGAGCTGTACGATGAAGTACAACCCGAAACGAAATGAACGGCTCGCGTCACTGCCGGGCATGCTCGACTTGCATCCGTATCAATCGGAAGCGTCGCACCAAGGGATGCTGCAGTTGCTCTTCGAATTGCAGCAAATGCTCGCGGAGATCGCGGGCCTGGAAGCCGTGAGCCTGCAACCTGCGGCCGGGGCTCACGGTGAATTGGCTGCGCTCATGACGGCGGCGGCTTACTTCCGCGATCGGGGCGAACATCGCACAAAGGTGCTCGCCCCCGACAGCGCGCACGGCACGAATCCGGCCAGTGCGGCGGTTGCCGGCTTCGACGCGGTCACGGTTCGCAGTACGCCCGACGGTTACGTCGATCTGGAGGACCTGAAGGCGAAGCTCGACGATCAATCGGCCGTGTTCATGATCACCAATCCGAGCACGCTCGGGATGTTCGAACGGAACATCAAGCCGATCGCCGACATGGTTCATGCGGCCGGCGGGTTGCTGTATCTCGACGGCGCGAACATGAACGCCATTCTCGGCATCGCGCGCCCCGGTGACTTCGGCGCCGACATGATGCACTACAATCCGCACAAGACCTTCAGCGGTCCGCACGGCGGCGGCGGTCCCGGTGCCGGACCGATCGCGGTGCGCGGAATGCTCGGGCCGTATTTGCCCGCACCGGTCGTGGCGTTCGACGGCGTGCGTTATCGGCTCGATTACGATCGGCCGAAGTCGATCGGTCGCGTGCGAAGTTTTTTCGGCAACGTCGGTGTGCTCGTGCGGGCCTACTGCTATATCCGCACCTACGGCGGTAAGGGGCTGCGCGAAGTGAGTGAGAACGCGGTGCTCAACGCCAACTATTTGTTGAGCAAGCTGAAGCACATCTTCCCCGTGCCGCAAGGCGATCGCTGCATGCACGAGTTCGTCGCCACGGCTTCAAAGATCAAGGCCGAGCGCGGCATCTCGGCGATGGACATCGCCAAGCGGCTGCTCGACTATGGCTTCCACGCGCCCACGGTTTACTTCCCGATCACGGTGAAGGAATCGATGATGATCGAGCCGACGGAAACGGAGAGCAAAGAGACGCTCGACGCCTTCGCCGAGGCGCTGTTCCGCATCACGGAAGAGCCGGCTGATTTGCTGCACGAAGCCCCGCACAGCACGGGCATCAGCAGGCCCGACGAAGTCAAAGCGGCTCGCCAACCGCAAACGAGTTGGCCGAAATAGGTTGAGAAGCGGCTCAATCCCAGTGAAATCGCGGCCGGCCAAAAGTCGATTGGAATGCCGCCGGCCGCGACGGTAGAACAGTGTGAGTCAGATAAATCGGGGCAAGACTCACATGGGTCCGCAGCTTTATATCGGCGCGAACAATCAGGCCTTTGGGCCTTACGACTTCGCGCACGTGCAGGCAGGCGTGCGACGAGGTGAGATCCAGCCTCAGCACATGTTGTCTTACGACGGCCGGCAATGGTTCCCGGCCCAAGCCATTTGGCCTCAACTTTTGGGACAAGCCGGCTTCGGGCCGCAACAGCCTGCGGCGCATCCGCAAGCCGCGCCGCAGCAACCCGTTGCACAAGCTCGGCAAGTCTTGCAGGCGCAGGCCGTAGCGACTCGGGCGTCGAGTGTTCCGCCGGGTGTGGCGCTGGCCGCACAAACGGTGACTGATGAGAATTCCGAGTATTCTCTTTGGCCGGGAAGACTGTTGTCGCTGATGCATCTGACGATGCTCGTCAGCGGGCTTTGCATCGCCGCCGTCTTGGTAATCTTGAAATTGCCGCTCAGCCCTGAGTTTCAAAAAGGGAGAGTTCCGCAACTGATTGCCGAGATCGGAACGTGGCTCCGCTTGATCGGACTACCGGGCGTGTATTTGATGACGATCATTTGGTCCGTGCGGTCGTCGCAACGCTTGCACGAGCTGATGGTCGTGCCCTCGCCGTATTCGACCGGATGGACGATTGCCGCGTTTCTCTTACCGGTGTGGAACGTGTTTGCAGTCCCTGTGATGTTGCAACGATTGTGGAAAAGCTCGGATTGGGCTGCCCGCAATCGCCGTCGGCCGCAACGTACGGCGATGATTCCGATATCGTGGGCGTTGATCGTCGTTTGCTCGTCGGTTTACGCAGCAGTCGGCGCTTTGCCGCGACTAATGATTCGCGGCCTACACAAAGATCAGATGGGGCTTGAGACGTTTAAGCTGCTGGCGCAGATTCACGACCACTTCGTCAAAGCGCTACCTGTCACGGCCATCGTCGAAACCGTGGCTTGGGGATTGACGCTGGGCTTGTTCCTGGCATTTGACTCGCGCGTCCGCACCCGCGTGGAGATGGGATGACGTCGGAAGTGCGTAGCAGCGAACCGTTGAAATTGCTCGTCGATCCGCCGGCCGCCGGGGCTTGGAACATGGGGGTCGATGAGATGCTCATGGAGCGCGCGGCGGAGGCCGGCACGGCCGTTTTGCGGTTCTATGAGTGGACTCCGGCCACGCTTTCGCTCGGCTACTTTCAGAACGCGGCCGATCGCAGCGGCCATGAAGCGAGCCGAACTGCACCGATGGTGCGCCGTTCCAGCGGCGGCGGGGCGATTGTGCATGACCGCGAACTGACGTACTCGATCAGCTTGCCGACTTCGCATCCGTTGGCGGCCGACGCCGAGACGCTCTACCGCAACATTCACGGCACGCTGTTGGCCGCACTGGCGGAGTTCGGCGTCGCGGCGCGGCTCAACGAAACCGCGACGACCCCGTTTGCCGGCGAACCGTTTCTTTGCTTCCAGCGGCGAGCCGTCGGCGACGTATTGCTCGACCGCTTCAAGATTTGCGGCAGTGCGCAACGCCGGCGTCGCGGAGCGATCTTGCAACACGGCAGCGTGCTGCTCGCGCAAAGCCCGGCGGCGCCGGAACTGCCGGGCATCGCCGAACTCGCCGCCGTGCCGAGCGGGGGGCGAATCACGAGTTCACAACTCGTCGATGTCTGGACCCGCATCTGGCGCGCAACGTTGTCGCCCCTAGAACCTTACGGCGAACTCTGGGCCGAAGACCAGGCCCGCGCGAACTTGCATGCCTCCGAGAAATATGGCCAAGACGCTTGGACGAACCGAAGGTAACTCTCACGGAACGCTAATTCGCCAAGTGTAAAGTTGCGGGACCTCCGGAGGGTCGAGGGAACGACTTCCGGCCGAATGCCTCACGGGCCGTTCCAAACATGCAACTCAAACTGCGAGTCCTCGTCGGCGGTACACCGGGCCA
>JAFLCO010000388.1 GCA_017303535.1 Planctomycetota bacterium | reverse complement strand
CCAAGGCCCGCACGAGCCCCCACTTCGGCGGCACGTACGACCGCGAGCCGGAGCGGATGGAAAACTGCTTTCACACGTTCGCGGCCGGCGGACGAAAGTTCCTCGTGCTCTCGCTGGAGTTCGGACCGCGGGCCGACGTCGTGCGCTGGGCTAACGAAGTGGCGGCGAAACATGCCGACCACGAAGCGATTCTGATCACGCACGCCTACATGTATTACGACGAAACGCGCTATGACTGGAAGAAGTACGGCGAGAAGCAGAATTGGAATCCGCACCGCTACAAGGTTGCGATGAACACGAACGACGACGTCTTCGACGGCCAGCAACTCTGGGACGCCCTCGTCGGCAAGCAAGAGAACTTCATTCTGACGCTCAACGGCCATGTGATCGGCGACGGGCTCGGCCGCACCGTGACGAAGACGCCCAAGGGACGCGACGTGCATCAGGTGCTCGTCAATTTCCAAATGAAGCCCAACGGCGGCGACGGCTGGCTACGTTTGCTTGAATTCAAGGCAGACGGCACGACGATCGCCGCCAGCGATTTTTCGCCGACGCTCCGGCGGCAGAATGTGTCGCAACAGAATAAATTCGACATGACGACGGCAAAGCCCGCGACGGCTTAGGCGAAAGGAGTGTTGATATGAATCTCCCCGTTGCCGCTGCGGAAGATATCGGTTTCGACCCGCGCCGACTCGATCGCGTCTACGAACTCTGCTCGCAGTGGACCGAGCGCGGCGAAGTGGCCAGTGCGGCCGTTTGCGTCGGTCGGCACGGCAAAATGGTCGCGCCACGTCACTTCGGCCGCATGGGCCCGGAGGCGGGGGCTGAACCGATTCGCGACGATGCGATGTTCCTCATGGCGTCGATCACCAAGCCGGTCGTGTACTTCGGCGCGATGCTCTTGGTAGAGCGCGGGATCATCAACCTGACCGATAAGGTGACGAAGTACCTGCCCGAGTTCGCAGCGCATCACAAGGAAGACACGCTGCTGATTCACCTTTTTACGCATACGTCGGGCCTGCCCGACATGCTGGAGAACAACATCGAACTGCGCAAGGCCCACGCGCCGCTGGCGAAGTTTGTGGAGCACGGCACGCGCGACACCGTGCCGCTGTTTCCGGCCGGCACGCAGTTGAGCTATCAGAGCGTCGGCACGAATCTCGTGGCCGAAATCGTGCGCATCGTTTCCGGTTTGCCGATCGCCGAGTTTCTCCAGCAAGAAATCTTCGACAAGCTCGGGCTGAAGTCGATCGCGCTCGGTTCCAAGCCGCTCGACCGTAAGCGGCTGATCCGTGTCGAAATGCAGGCCGAGCACGACGCGTCGTTCGGTTGGAACAGTCGCTATTGGCAAGAACTCGGCTCGCCCTGGGGCGGGCTGTTCAGCACGGCCGCGGATTTTGCGGTGATCTGCCAACTGATGCTCGGCCTCGGCCGCTTCGACGAAACGCGCATCGTCGCGCCGGCGACCATTCGCGCGATGACACGCAACCAGCTCGTGAATCTGCCGGAGCTACCGGAAAACGTCGCCCGCACGCAACCCTGGGGCCTCGGCTGGCGGCTCAATCACCCCGGCACCGACGACAGCTGGGGCGAACTTCTGAGCCCGCGCACCTTCGGCCACACCGGCGCCACGGGCACGCTCGTCTGGATGGACCCCGACACGGAAGTGTTCTGCGTTCTGCTTACGAACGCGCTACGAGCAAAGCAACCGTGGCGGCTCAAGAACCTATCCAACGCAGTAGCAGCGTCGGTAATTTAGTTATCTCGCAAGAATCATAAACGAGACATCTCCATGCGCATCGCTCTCTCGATCTCCGTGGCTCTGATCTCATTCTTCTTTCTCGGATCGGAGGCCTCCGCCGAGGCCCGCAAGCCGAACGTCGTTTACTTCATTATCGACGAGCTTGGCTATTACGAACTGTCCGGCATGGGACACCCGGAGCACGTTACGCCGAACATCGACCGGCTCATGGCCGACGGCGTGCGCTTCACGCAATGTTTGGCCGGCGGACCGGTTTGTGCGCCGACCCGTTGTGCGCTGCTCACCGGCAAACACGCGGGCCATATGACGGTGCGGGCCAACGGCGGTTTCGATCCGCTGCGCGAAGGGGAAGCGACGCTCGGCACAATGTTCAAAGACGCCGGCTATTCGACCGGCGGCTTCGGCAAATGGGGCAACGGCGGTCGCGGCACTTCCGGCGTTCCGGAGAAGCACGGCTTCGACGTCTTCTTCGGCTACTACGACCAAGTTCACGCCCATACGTTCTTTCCAAAATACTTGGTTCGCAACAGCGAAGAAGTACCGCTGGCCGGCAACACGGGCGACACGAAGAACGGTGAAACCTTCAGCCAGTACGTGATCTTCGACGAGACGAAGAAATTCATTCGCGAAAATAAAGACAAGCCGTTCTTCGCCTACTGCGCCTTCACGCCGCCGCACGGACAGTGGGGCTTTCCGAAAGACGATCCGTCGTGGCAACTCTTCAAAGACAAGCCGTACAAGCTGGAAGGGAAGATGCTCGAGGACGCGCGGATGTACGCGGCGATGGTCAACTTGGTCGATCGCGAGGTCGGCGAAACCCGTGCGTTGCTCAAGGAACTCGGCCTGGAGAACGACACGATCATCTGCTTCTCCGGCGACAATGGCGCGAACAAGTACTTTCCGAGCAAAGACTATCCCGACGGTGTCTTCAGCCCGAACGTCGACCCGAAGGCGGGCGTGAAGTATCGCGGTTACAAGGGCCAGCTTTACGACGGCGGATTGCACGTGCCGTACGCCGTCTGCTGGCCGGGTCATGTGAAGCCGGGCCGCGTGAGCGACCACCTTTGCTACTTCCCTGACGTTATGCCGACGCTCGCCGCGCTCGCCGGCGTGACCTGCCCAAGCGACACCGACGGCCTTTCGTTCGCGCCGTCGATCTTGGGCGACGATGCGAACGGCGTGAAGCAAGCGGAGCACGAGTATCTCTACTGGGAGCACAACAAAGATCGCGCGGTGAGGGCCGGCAACTGGAAGGCCATCCAAGTCGGCGGGCCGGAGAAAGCGTGGGAACTCTACGACTTGGCCGCCGACCCGAGCGAAGAGAAGAACGTCGCCGCGGACCATGCCGATGTTTTGGAAAAGCTAAAGGGCTATGCGGCCGCGGCGCACGTGCCGGTGCAACCGGGCGAGGTTTACGATCGAGGGCTTGTCGAAAAGGATCGTAAGTACAAGGAGGGGATGCCGTCGCCGATGCCCAAGGGGAAGAAGAAGCCGCCGGCGAAAGCTGCGAGCTAAGTCGATCTGTTCCTTCCTGTAAGGATAGTTCTTCAACCTATCGCCCAGCATTTCGGTTGAAGATCGATCAATTGCCCGCCGGGAATCCCAATCGGACGACCCGGCACGCCGATTGCGTAAATGTGTTTTTGTCGAGCCGTCGCGATCTTCGCGACCGCCACATCGCAAACACATCTCGCGCAATAGGCGTCGTCCCATGCTCTCGCTACCTCAATTCTTTGGGTTGCTCGTCGAGCGAGCTTTGCTCGCAATCGTCTGCACCTTGGCCGTTGCGCTGAGCGTCGCCGTGGCGGGCGGCGCGGAGCCTGCGGTGAAGGAATCAACTGCTGCCAAGGCCGCCGATGCGAAAGCTCCGGCGGACTCTGCGGCCAAGGGCTCGCACACGTCGCTGCTCGAGAAAGCGGCCGAAGCGCTCATTCCGAAATCGCCCTTCCAACCCTCCAAAGATGCGGAAGAAAAAACGGCGAAGCGGATCGCCTCCGGCGTTACGACGCCGTCCGATTTGCCTTTGCCGCTCGTCGCGCGAGTCGACAAATCGGCGTTGCGGCCGTACACCGATAGCGAGCGCGATGAAAACTTTCCGGTCGACAAGTGGGTTTTGGGCGCCCATGCCGTGGGCGATAGTCGCACCGTCGGCCAAGTGCGCGGCGAGCTATTACCCGATTCCCAAGAAGCATCGTTCGATATCGTGTTTCGCGGCCGCACCCTATCAAACACGGCGTCGCGTAACGATCCGGCGATCGTCTACAGCCGCACCTTCACGAACTTCGTGCTCCGTCAACGAATCGTTTTCGATCCGCGCGAAGGGTTCATGATAGTCGGCGAGCCGACGGTCGAAGGGGATACGAAGCTCGTCTACGATCGCTTTGCGTCGACCCGTCAACTCGGCCGCCGCATCATCACACGTATTGCAGAGCGCCAGGCCCGGAAACTTCACGATCCGGCTCGTCGCATCGCCGATCGCGACAACAAACAAGAAGTTCGCGATCAATTCGTCGCCGAGGTCTCGAAGCAAGTCAAAGCCGCCAACGAAGGGCTCGGTATCGTCAACTACGTCAACGAATTCCTCGGCAAGGATTCGAAGCTGCAATTGCATGCCAAGAGCACTCCCGACTTTATTTACATCGGGTTAGGTACCGAGGGTGAGAAGTACGCGCCGATGGTCGAGATGCCCGCCCCACGCGGCAAGCCGGCGCCCATCGAATTTTGGGTCCACTCGTCGATCTTGAGCGCCCCGGTGGCCGCCGTGATTAAATTGCTCACGCCGGACATGCCGCTGCCGCTGTTGGCGCAAACGAACATTCTCGGAGCGCTCTCGGCGCCGCTGGCGGGCCCGGCGACGCAGATCGACGTCGATCTCCGCGACGGCTGGCTCGTGCTCGGCTTGCCCCATGCCGCCCAACCGCCGCAGCCGGCGACCGTCGAACCATCGCCCGCCACGAGCACTGCCCTGGCTCGCTAATGCGGGCGGCTTAAAGCGACCGATGCCGATTCTGACGACGGTGACGATCGTCCGCTTGCGGTTCTCGCAACACCGCCGAATTCGCCCATCTCGAAGAGTCACCGCCAAGCGAAACGCCGGCCGCGACCTAGAAATAGGCAGGCGCGCAGTTGTCGAGGGTCGACGACCGTAGCGCGCTCTCTCTTGTCATCGCGACCGACATGCCAGCCGCGTTACCGCTTCACAACCTGCCGATCGGCGCGAAGCTCGCGTCGGCCGTGTTTGATGCGCGGCAAACGAAGCTGCTGGCAGCGGGTGCCGAGATCACCGAGCAGTTGCTCGAAACTCTCGCCCGCCGAAACGTGCCGTCGGTCATCGTCGGCGAGCAAGACCTGCCGCGCGTGTTCGCTTACAAGCCGCAGGGCAAGGCCCGTACGACCGCCGCCGATCGGCGCGGACGCGTCTTCAAGCCCGAGTCGGACGTTTGCCTCGATCTCGATACGCGCCGGCCGCCGATCGATATGATCACTCCCTCCGGCGATCCGTTCGCGGCCCGCTTCCCGCCGACCGCCGCCACGCCGTACGACCGCGACTGCCTGAATTACCTAGCTGAGGAACGCGAACGTCACGTTGATCAGGTCGTCGACTTTTCCGACGCCTGCGCACGCGGCGACGCCTCGGGCATCGAACTGCTCGGCGGCATTTTGCAAGAATCGCTCGAAGGCGCAGTCGTCGACGTCGACGCCTACGCGTGCCTTGGCGCCAATCCGTTCTCGAAACCATACCCGACGCGGCACTCCGTTCACACCGCGATGGTCGCCGTGATGATCGGCGCTCGGCTGGGGCTCGACCAGAAATCACTCTATGAACTCGGCATCGGTTGCCTCGTGCATGATCTGGGGATGTTGGCCGTCGATCGCATGGCGATCGGCGCTCGCAAGTTGCTCGACGACGCGGAGTTCGCCGAGATCTACAAGCATCCGTTCCGCACGCTGGAGATGATCGAGTCGCACGTCGATCAGATTCCGCTCGGCGCCCGGATGGTCGCCTACCAAATGCACGAACGGGTCGACGGCTCCGGTTACCCGCGCGGTCGCACGCTGCGCGAGATTCACCCGCTGGCTCGTATCGCCGCCGT
>JAFLCO010000387.1:4751-5856 GCA_017303535.1 Planctomycetota bacterium | reverse complement strand
ATCGACCTCGGCTTCGTCGAACTCACGTCGCGGTTGAAACGGATTGGCCTCGATTTCATGCAGCGGCAGCCGCAGTAGTCCATCGCCCGATGCGAATTCGGCCGGCACCGCCGGCTTCGCACCAATTGAAGTTAGCGCTTGCCCCGCTCCGGCAGGCACGGCGTCGCCGGTCATTCCTAGCAGGGCTTCGAGTCCGCGGCCGAGTCGACGTTCCTTACTCACGTTGCAATACCTCCAGGCAAAGTTCGGCATAGGCCCGCGCACCGCGAGCCCGATTGTCATAGTCGAGAACGGAAATCCCGTGGCTCGGCGCTTCGCTCACGGCGACGTCGCGCGGGATCACGGTTTGAAAGACGATCTCCCCGAAGAAGTCGCGCACCTCGGCGTCGACTTCGTGGGTCAGCTCCAGCGTGTGGTCGTACATCGTTAGCAGGATACCGCCGAAGCGCAGCCGTCGCGGATTGCGCTGCATCACTTCGCGAATGACTTCGATCATCTGTGTCAGCCCTTCCATGGCGAAGTATTCGCACTGGATCGGCATCAGCACTTCCGTGGCGCCGGCCAGCGCCGTGCGCGTGAGTTGGCCCAGCGACGGCGGGCAATCGATCAACACGAAGTCATAAAGGTTCAACAGGCCATGTTCGAGATGGCGAACTAGCGCGGCTGAGCGATCGGCGTCGCCGCCGTCGAGGTATTGAATGTCTTCAAACTGCCTACTGCCGGGCAGAATATCCAGTCCGGGCGTCGCAGAGTTGACGACCGCCTCACGGAGCGGAATTTGCGAAACGAGCGGATGTCGGGCGGCCGGCTTCTGCCCAAGGCCGGAAGTGGCGTTACATTGCGGATCGAGGTCGATGAGCAACGTGCGCGCGCCGCTCTTGGCCAGCCCGACGGCCAAGTTCACGGAGGTCGTCGTCTTGCCGACGCCACCCTTCTGATTCGCCACGCAAATGATGCGACCCAACGCCGGACTCCTTCCCGCGCGTGCGGCGGCGTCCTGCCGACCGACGGCTATGCGGGGCGGAATCTTAGCGAAAGGCGGTTGGCCGGTGAACGTCGAAACGGCCGCTTCCGGCGCGAAATCGATGTTTCACTCCATCGTTTC
>JAFLCO010000387.1:0-4696 GCA_017303535.1 Planctomycetota bacterium | reverse complement strand
GGAACAGCAGACTTTGCGCAGCCCCGCCAAGGCCCGCAGGCGGCGCGTTTCACGTGAAACACGCCGCTAACGCCGGCGGAAGAATCGTGTAGACCGGTTTCACGTGGAACGGCTGCCGGGCAGAAACCGCGGAGGCAAGCTCCGCGGCTAAATGCGACCAGTGAATCGCGAGACTACTCCAGCGGATTGATGACCATCCCGCCCAGCAGCTTCGGATAGAAGTACGTGCTCTTGGCCGGCATCCGCTCCGCGTGCTCGCTGATCACGCGGATATGCTCCACGGTCGCGGGCATCACCAGGGCCGAGACTTCAAACTGCCCGCCCGCGCTCATGACGCCCGTCGCGTCGCGGCCGCCGACGTCTCCGGCGTCCAAGCTCTCGATGACTTCGTCGATCGTGTGGACGTACTTCGGCTTCGGCAGGTCCTTTCCGCCGAGCAGGTTCTCGACGACCAAACGGTGCAGGATCGCCACGCCCAGCCCTTGCCACGGACCGCTATGGTCGGAAGCAATCGCAGCCATCTGCTTCTCGCCGGCCTGCGTGATGCGGGCCAGCACCCAACGTTGGTCCTTATTGGTGAAGAACCCGAGCGTCCCCTGTTTGCCTTCCTTTTCGATTTCGTCCCATACGCGACCGGCCAAGTCGGTTCCTTCGCCGGCCACCTTGCAGGTGAACGCGTCACCAAGCTTGGTGATCAACTCGGCCGAAGTCATCGGAGGCAGGCCGCGGAACAGCCGGTGCGTCGGCAGTACCAACAGGCCCGGGTCATTCATGCCGACGCACTGCATCAGTACATAGTTCGCCGGATGGTTCGAGGGCAGCGAGCCGCCGGCCGCCGCGGCGAGTTCATCGCGGTAGTTGCAGGCCGTCTCGTAGCGGTGGTGCCCGTCGGCGATGAACACCGGCTTCGGGCCTATCGCTTGTTGCAGCTTGGCGATCATGTCGGGGTTCGTCAGCGTCCACATCCGGTGCTTCACGCCGAGATGATCCTCCGCCTCGACGCCCGGGCTGCCGGCCACCGCGGCCTCGGCAATCTCTTGGGCTTCGTTCGCCGGATCCGGGAACAGGCCGAAGATCTGCGAGAGGTTCGCCTTGCAAGCCTTGGTCAGCAGCAGCCGATCGGCCTTCGGGCCCGCGAGCGTCTCTTCGTGCGGGTAGATCTTCCCTTGGCCGAAGCGTTCGAGCTTCACGCGGCACATGAACCCACGGCGCGTATGCGTGCGGCCGGCGTAGTCGAACTGCTGGTGATACACGTAGATCGCCGGCTGCGCTTCCGTGTGCAGCACTCCTTCGCTCCGCCAGTTCTTCAAGTACTTCGCCGCGCGGGTGTACTTGTTCGTCTGCTCGTTGTCGCCCGGTTCTTCGCGGTTGAGTTCGAGCCGAACAAAATTCGCCGGGTGCTTCTTGTAGAGCTGCTCTTGAAACTCGGGGCCGATCACATCGTACGGCGGGCAGATCACGTCGCTCAACGAGCCCACATGGCCCAGGTCGTAACGAACGCCGCGGAAGGAAGCAATGTCGGGCATGGCGAAACTATCCGTGTCTGAAAATCCGGGTCTGAGAAACCGTCGGCCGTATCAATCGTCTCGTTAAACAACCGAAGGCTGCGGGTGTTTATCCCGCAGCCTTCGAAGTTTGTCAAAGGGGTCGGATGCAGGCGACGCTCGGCAGTCTCCCGCCTCCTGCCCCCTGCCTCTCGCCGCCTACTTAGTACCGATAAATTTCCGGCTTGTACGGCCCTTCCACCGGAATGTGCAAGTAGTCGCTTTGCTTCTTCGTGAGCGTCGTCAGCTTCACGCCGATCTGCTCCAAGTGCAGGCGAGCCACTTCTTCGTCGAGCTTCTTGGGCAGGCGATGCACGCCCACTTCATACTTGTCCGTCTCTTGCCAAAGCGCGAGTTGGGCGAGCACTTGATTACAGAACGAGTTGCTCATCACGAAGGCCGGGTGTCCGGTCGCGCAGCCGAGGTTCACGAGGCGACCTTCGGCGAGCAGCAAGATCGAGTTGCCGGTTTCTTTGAACGTATAGCGATCGACGTTGCCCGCGTTCGCAGGCTTAATGTTCACCTTCTTGGCCTTGCCGGCCTTCACTTGGGCTTCAAGCCAAGCGACGTCGATTTCAATGTCGAAGTGGCCGATGTTGCAGACGACGGCGTCATTCTTCATCTGGGCAAAGTGCTCGCCGCGGATAATGTCGCAGCAGCCGGTCGTCGTCACGAAGATATGGCCTTGGCTCGCGGCCTCTTCCATCGTCGTCACTTCGAAACCTTCCATCGCGGCTTGCAGCGCGTTGATCGGATCGATTTCCGTGACGATCACGCGGGCGCCGTAACTCCGCATCGAGTGAGCACAGCCCTTACCGACGTCGCCGTAGCCCGCGACGACGCACACCTTGCCGGCGATCATCACGTCGGTGGCGCGCTTGATGCCGTCGGCCAGCGATTCGCGGCAGCCGTAGAGGTTGTCGAACTTGCTCTTCGTCACCGAGTTGTTCACGTCGATGGCCGGCAGCTTCAATTCGCCCTTGGCGATCATCTGCTCGAGACGATGCACGCCTGTGGTCGTCTCTTCGCTCAAGCCTTTGATGCCGCTCAGGAGTTCCGGGAACTTCTGATGAACCATCAGCGTGAGGTCGCCGCCGTCGTCGAGAATCATGTTCAGCGGCTGGCCGTCCGGGAAGAACAGCGTCTGCTCGATGCACCAATCGAACTCTTCGTTCGTCTCACCACGCCAAGCGTAAACAGGCACGCCGGTCGCGGCGATCGCGGCCGCGGCGTCGTCTTGCGTCGAGAAAATGTTGCAGCTGCTCCAGGTCACATCGGCGCCCATTTCGACGAGCGTCTCGATCAGCACGGCCGTCTCGACCGTCATGTGCAAGCAGCCGGCGATGCGGGCACCCTTGAGCGGCTTCGAAGGGCCATACTTTTTGCGGAGCGACATCAGCCCCGGCATTTCGTTTTCGGCAAGCATGATCCGCTTGCGGCCGGCTTCGGCCAGCGCGATGTCGGCAACCTTGTACGGCAAACGCTTTTCAGCAACTTGAGCCACGACGTGAATCCTTAATTGAACTGGAACTACTTACGGCGAAATTGTTTGCGATCGGTCCGTCACGCAACACGCTGATGATAGGACTGACCCCCTCGAACGACAAGCCGAACCGTGCTTTCCACCCCTCATTAACCGGCCGAAATACGGGAAAAAGCCGCTTTCGCCGCGGCGATGAATTCCCGCATCCGCCCGTGGTCCTTCACGCCGGGCGAACTTTCGACGCCGCCGGCCGTATCGACGGCCACCGGCCGCACCTGCTCGATCGCCGCCGCGACATTGTCCGCCGTCAAACCTCCGGCCAAAACCAAAGGCGGCAACGCCGGATTTCGGGCATACGCCGAGGCCGCCGACCAATCGGCCGTTCGACCCGTGCCGCCGTATTCGCCCGGTTGAAAGGCGTCGAGCAATACCCGCTGCGGCATCAGCCCGAGGTGCATCGCTTCGTCGAACCAAGTGCGTACCGGCGCCAACCCCTCCGGGCCAACGCGAAACGCCTTCATCACCGGCCACGGTTCAAGGCCCCGCAAAACGGCCGGCGGCTCATCGCCGTGAAGTTGAATCAGATCCAGGCCTGCAGCCCGAGCGATATCCGCAACGTCCGCCGCCGAGGAGTTCACGAACACGCCGACCTTACAGACCCGATCTCCCAATACCCGGCAGATCTCCGCTGCGGCGGCCGGTTCCACATAGCGCGAACTGCGCGCATAGAAGTTCAGCCCGACGGCATCGGCCCCCGCTTCCGCCGCGGCGATCGCATCGGCCGCCGTCTTCACACCGCAGATTTTTACTTGAAACATTCGCCCGCTCTTTTGCCGGCATTGCCGGCGGCTTCCCAATTCGTTGACTCCCGTCACCGTCCGATTCACTCAGATCGATCTACTCCGGAATTGACGTAAGTCTTCGTTCCCCGTCGCCAAGTTGGGAAGACTTACGTCGATTTCCGACCCTCACTTTCCTCACATGCTGCGCACTCATTTCGGAGTTTTGTGCGCACCTCTTTTTCTATATGCCCGACGCGCACAAACCGCCCGAACTTGTGCGCAGTTTCGCTCTGGTGCGCACTTCCGAAAATCGACGTAAGTGGCATTTCTGTGCGGCTCGCGCCACGAGCACTTACGTCGATTTTCGAGGTCGTTCCCGGCCGCCGGGTGCCGACTCTCGGACCATCCCGCAAATTAGCAGTTTGACCAGGGAAAACAAGGAAAGATTTGGCCGGCAGACCGCAATCTATTGTTTCGTAAACCCTTAGGGCGCAGCATTTTCCGTTAAGCTGATCGTCGGTGTCGTCCGATGTCGAAAGAAGCGGGGCTTTCTCGCTCCGACGACCGCCGTTTTTGCCGGTCTGAGCACCACCTTCCGACCTTCCCAAGCCATGAAGATTTCGCGATTTCTCTTGGTTGCGGGCGCCGTGACAGGGCTGTTGGCCGGCACCGTTTATTTCTTGCGGCCCGAGCGTTGGTTTGGCGACGCGGCTGTTGCCGCCGTCGTCGAGGTGCGTGTCGTGCCGAGGTTCGCTCCCACGGCCGAGAGCGTTCGCAATGAATTCGTGCTTAAGGTCACCGGCAAGGTCCGCCGCCGTCCCGCCGGTACCGAAAACCCCAACCTGGCGTCGGGCGAAATCGAAATCCTCTGCCATGACCTGGAAGTG
>JAFLCO010000386.1 GCA_017303535.1 Planctomycetota bacterium | reverse complement strand
CTCACGCTCGGCAACGTTAACATCAACGTCGAAGCGGGCCGCACGCTCACCTTCGACGGCACGGGACGTACGGTCATTACCGGCGTCGTCGCCTCAGGCAACACAAACAAGGCCAATCAACTCGTCAAGCTCGGCGGCGGCTCGCTCACGTTTCGCGGAAATGTTACTCACGACTACACGGGCGATACGACGATCGGCGGCGGAACCTTCAACGGCACCGGCACCCTCGGATCTCGAGTCGTCGTGCAGAACGGCGGCACGCTGAGCGCCGGCGAGGATCCGGACGGCGTCGACAACAACGGCGTCGGCAAACTCACCATGGCCGGATCGCAATGGGCCCCAGGCGCAAAGTTCGTGTTCGACTTCGCCGCGGGCGACGACGGCGGCACGACCAACGTCACCAACTGGGATCTCCTCACCGTCGACGGCGCCGGACTGACGCTCGCCCCGGGCAACGGCATCTACACCCTGTCGATCCGCTCTTGGACGTCGGCCGGCGGCAACTACGGCGACGCCTCGGGCTTCGATGCCGCCGCGGGTTTCTACAGTTGGCTCTGGGTCGATAACGCCGGAATTCTCGCCGACGGAAACCTCTCGCAATTCGCCGTCGACACCACGGGCTTCTACGGCCCTTCAGGTCCGGCGTTCACCGGCGGCTCGTTTTGGGTTTCGGCCGCCGGCAACGACCTCTACGTCAATTACGCCGCAGTCCCCGAACCGGGCAGCCTGGCGCTTGTCAGTCTGGCCGCAATGGCATACGGCTATCGACGCCGGAGAAATGCGGCCGCGGCAAACGCCGAAGGCCGGTAACATCGTATCTCGATCGCCGCCTATAGGGCCGGTGGTTCGGGCAGGACGTCGATGAGCACTCGCACCAGCCCCCTTCGCGTCAGTTCCTCGCGCGTAAGACGGCGACCTTCGTCGCGGTCGCGGGAATGTAGAACTGCGTCGTCCCCGAACTGAGAGACCCGCATCTTATTCTCCGTCAGGCGACGCACGATGTCGTCGGCGTCGGCGATCGTCAGCGGGAGGTCGAAGTTGTGGGATGTGGCCATACGGAAATATTAATCAGCGACGGCAATCGGCATGAGACCTAGTGTGCGTCGACCGTTTTCGTAGTGACGGTCCTGACAAGGCTCCGACCCCAATCCTACTTCGCCTCTTTTGCCGCCGGTTGCTTTTCCGTGCGCGCCTTCAGCATCGATCGCACTCGAGCTTGTTCCTTGGCGAGAGCGGCGCCGGTCACCGGCAGCGGCTTAAAGTCCGGATCGGGCGTGACCGATTCATCGGCGGGAATCGTGCGCAGACGGATGTTGCGGAATGCCACATCCTGCCCGTGGTCTTGCAGCAACAACCGGCCGCCCCGTCCCGTGAGGTCGCCCCCCCGAATGCGCAGTAGCTCCACGTACTCGGCCCATTTCGGATCGGCGTAGTCGAAAGACAGCACGCGTTCTTCGTTGAGCCAATGCTCTATGACGGTCCCTTTGCATTTGATCCTCGCGGTATTCCACTCACCGTGCGGACGGACCACGCGTTTGCTCGGCGCCATGCAAAAAAAGATCGAAGCCGCCGACTGCCGAGCGTTTTCGCCGTACGGACTATTCTCATCGTCCAGCACTTGGTACTCGACTTGGCCGGGCCGATAGTAAACGCCGCTATTGCAGCCCTTCGACGCCTTCCATTCGAAGCGCAACTCAAAATCGTCGGGGATCAACTCCCTTTCGTACGTCAGAGAACCGGACGGGCGTACGCGAGCAAAGGCCCCGTCCTTAATCTCCCAATTGCCGTTTTGCTTCCAGCCGTCGAAGGTTTTACCATCCATCAGTGCGACGAAACCGAGCGCTCGCTCATCCGGATCGAGAGCGCTAACGGTCGTCGGCAAAAGCAGGCCCAGGCAAGCAGCAATAACGAACGAAACGGATCGAAGCATGGCGGTAGACGGTGGGCTTGAGGAGTTCCGGTAATCTTGAGCAGCGACTCGTGCGAGCGAAGCGCGGGGGGAAGCTTGTTAAAGAGTCCGATCGTTCATTTTGTCTTCTTGGTCGCGGCCGTCGGAACCATCAGCTTGGCTCCGGTTTCGAGAAACGTCAGCAGATCGAGAATCTCGGACTTTGAAAGAATGTTCACGAGCCCCGTCGGCATTGCGGAGACTTTCGTCACCTCTTGTTCTTCGATCGCCGACTTGTCGATCTTCGTCAGGTCGTCGGGCTTGAGCAAGTTCTTGGCGACATATATCGCCTCGGATTCTTCCTTGATGACAACGCCGGTCACCGTCTCACCGCTTTCCAGAACAAATTGTAAGGTCTGAAACTTCGGATGGATGGCGGTCGACGGTTCCAGGACCTGCTGGAGAAGTTCCTTGCCTTGAAGCTTCTTGACCGATTCGGCTAAGTCGGGGCCAAGCGTCGCGCCGATGCCGCCGACGGCGTGACATTGCACGCATTGCGCCTTCATGAACGCTTGCATGCCCCGGGCCGAGGTCGGCGCATCGACTTCGGCCGAGGCGAATCGCCGCGCCACCTCGGGAAAATCGTTCGCCTTCCAAGCCAAGTTGGCGCTTGAGCGATACGACAATTCCTTCCGAGCAAATTCCGCGTCAGAAGCTTTTATAACGTACTTAATCACGTCGGAGAGTTGCCGCTCTGAAAGCGTCGCGCCAACCGGAGGCATGAGGTTCGCCGAGTAGCCGTCGACCAGTTGTGCGTTCGGTTCGAGAATCGAATGCCGCAGATACTTCGCATCGGCCCGAACTTCGCGCGTTTGATTTGTATCGGCATCGCGAACTTTGCGCGTCGAGCCGAACAAGCCTACGAACGTCGGGCCGACGGACTTCAAACCATCGAGACTGTGACACGACGCACAGTAGTTGCGATAAAGGACCCGACCGGCGTTCCCTTCGGAGAAGCGAAAGTGCGGAGCGGCCGACTTTACGACGCTCGGCGGCGCCGCGCCGACAATGCCCGGTAGATCGCGCGGCACGTGATTGACGGTGTACCAAAACTCGCCCGTCCACAGAGAAAGCCCCGCGGCCGACGGCAGCGTTTCCGGAATCCGCACATGCAGAACTTCCCCTGCGGCGACATCCGGAATTTCCAGAAACACCCGACGACGATCGGCCGAAACGGTCGCCGACTTTACCGTAGCGCGACGATGCAAGACCTTCGCGCCGCCGTAAGTTTGCGTCCCCTGATAGGCCCATCGCGTGACATAATATCCGCTCGGCTCCCAGCCGTGCCCTTCGGCCAACGGTAGCGTGAATTCGATCTCCAGGCCGTTCGAGCGCACTCGCGCTGCCAACGGCTCGAACACCTCTTTGCCCGTATAGCGCACCTGCGAAAGGCCGCTCACTCGATGGATGAATTCCTTATCGGTGCCGCGAGCAATGCCGCCGGCGTAAAGTTCTCCGCTCTCGGTTAAGGCGAAGCGGTGGAAGAGGTGGCGGAAGCCTTGCGAAAACGGAAACACGGCTCCTTGCACGGTGCCGTCGACCTCTTCCAAGAACGCGCGTTGCAAGCCGCCGAACGTCGCGTCGCCGAAGAGTACATGGCCCGCGTACGGCCCCCAACTCGATGGCGCGAGAAACGGCTCCGTCGGCGAATTCGCGATCTCTCCTTGCGGCAGCCAAACGGCGGGCGGCGTGGCCCGCATTTGGTCCAGCGGATGCCACGGCTCACGGCTGCGAAAGTTATAGAAAGCGCCCGGCTCGACCGCGATGAGCTTATTCGCCGGCAGCCATTCCCCTTGATTATCGGTGACGAGCAACATGCCGCGCGGGCCCAGCCCGATGCCGTCAGGCGTTCGCAACCCGCCGGCAACAATCTCCGTCTCGCCGGTATCGACGTGCACCTTGATGACGCTGCCACGGAGCGGCGCTTGCCGGTTGTCGGTATTGCGCACATTCATGCCGACGCTGGACGAGAAAACCAGCTGCGAGTCTTGCACGACGGCGCCGAACAGGTACTCGTGATAGTCCATCGTGCAGGGCCAATCGTGCGACAAGCAGCGATAGGTTTCGAACGTGCCGTCGCCGTCTTCGTCGAGCAGTTCGGTCGCTTCATTCTTTTCAGTGACGAAGATCCGCCCTTGTGAAACGGTCAGCCCCATCGGTTCCGAGAGGCCTTGGGCAATGCGGCGAAACGGCGGCGGTCCTTGCTCGGGAACCTTCGTCAGATCGAGCGCGTAGAGATCGCCGTCCCAAGTCGTGAACAGTAGCTCGTTCGGCCCGCGCAGAGCCATGCCGCTGATCCGCAACGTCAAAGCCTCGTCGCGAAGATCGCGGACCGCCAGCGCCGGATGCAACGAATTGAGCTTTTGACCAAACCCCGGCGTGGCGTCCGGTGCGGGAGGTTCCGGAAGTTCGTCGGCCCGCGACAAGTTCCCGGCCGTCTCGCTCGTGAGCACGAGTTTGCGAAACCTCAGCGGATGGTCGTACTTCCGATTCGACGGCGGCACCAGCAGGACCAACATCGGCAGCCCGGCGCACGCCCGAAACTTACCGAGCGTGGCTTGCTTCCACTGGCCGGACTTCGTAACCGGAACGTCCCAGAAAGAGTCCTGCCCGTCGAACGAGAGGTGGTATGGCTGATCGAGCGGGGCCTCGCACGAGTATTCGATCGCAACGACGACTTCTTCCGTCCGCTCCGCCTGCACATACCAACCGATCGTCGCCCCGCGCCCTTTCGTGATCTCCAGCACGTCGCCGGCGTAAGCGTTCGGCCCTTTGGAAAAGATTTGCGTGGCCGGGAGATCTAATTCGCGCGACGCCTCCGCGGCCTGCAGCATTTCGGTCATGCCGAGCGTTAGCGCGATCGCATGGATAAAAGCCGGAAAGTGCTTCATGGAAGTGTCAGCCGATGCCATCCTGCGCCGCGAAGAGCCGAAGTCGACGTCCCCTTTTCGTCCTGAATCTTCCACATCTCGCGTACGGGAGCGGGCGGCAACAACAGGTCGTCCGGCGGAAGTTCATCGACGCGTAACTCCCGAGCAACGCGATCCGCCGCGGAAACTCCGGCTTGCTCGACGCGCTCGTAAAGCTTTATTGCCGTGGCGTCATGACGTAGTTCCCAGCGCAGCTCGACATGATCTTTCCGATGCGAGCAACCGAGGTAGCGAACCTTGAGCGGTACCGTCGACTCGCCGCGTCGCAACTCCCACACGGCCTGCGTCGTATCTTCAAACAACGCTTGGCCGGTCGAACGAGTCGTAAAGCCCGACTTCGCGAGACCGGACTTACCCTGCGGCGCACGCCAAGTCTTGAAAACCGCGGCTCGCTCCAAGTCGTAGCCCAACCAAATGTCCGTGCCTTGTCGAACCGCGAGCGAACGCGGCTTGCCGTCGAGGCTCAAGCGGCTGATCGTGTCGGCGGCGAACGGCAGCGGTTCAGCCGCCGGTTCCGCGGCCCGCGCAACCGTCGAATGTACCGACAGAAGTAAAGTGCACACGAGAACAACGCCGTGCAGTCGCAAGCGATCAGAGTGCATCAGCATGGTGCCGGCCACTTCAGTGCAAGTCGTGCGTAGAACCCGCAGGATGGATAACGTCGCCATCTTAGTCGGGCGCAGCCTGCGAAACTTGTCGGAATTTCCCAATAGCCCGACAGCAACCAAACCCGCACAAGAAGCCCGCAACAATCGGCGAGCCGATGAGGCGTCGACATCGTCGACGGCCAAAGTGAAATCGAGTGGGCAATACAGGACTCGAACCTGTGACCCCTACCGTGTGAAGATAGTGCTCTAACCAACTGAGCTAATTGCCCGACGGCGAAACGTCGCAAGCCGGCGTTTCGCAGCGAAGATTTATACGACATTTGCAAGGCGTTCGCTAGGGCCTCGGCATGAGCCTCGCGCCCCATCGACAGGGCCGCAACGACCGGATTTCGCGGCTTACGTCGAGCTTTCCGCAGGCGGCGGCTCGAACTTCGGGGCGGTCGCTTC
>JAFLCO010000385.1 GCA_017303535.1 Planctomycetota bacterium | reverse complement strand
CCAACTCGAACCGTTCAGCAACAACGATTCTGCCCCGGCGGCTTCGCTGGTCGGCATGCGCGAGTCCCTTTTGGCTCGTCGGACGTCGCAAGAGCGGCGTCGTGTGTCGAAGCCCGCCGGAAGATCTCGGGCAGGCAGAGGAAGAAAGTGGAGACAAGGGGGGTCGAACCCCTAACCCCCGCCTTGCAAAGGCGGTGCTCTCCCAATTGAGCTATGTCCCCGGCAAACACGGTGCTTGAAAAACGGCGCAACCGCCGAAGAACGCCGCGAAAAAGCGACCTCCCTATCGGCCACGGCCGGCAAGCTCCAGTGCGCGCGCCAAGATTCGAACTTGGGACCTCAGCCTTATCAGGGCTGCGCTCTAACCAACTGAGCTACGCGCGCAACAAATCCAACCGCAAGACTGCACGGCGACCGACAATTGCAGCCGCCGCTAAGCCTTTACTCCGGAAGCAGTTAGTCATGCCGTTGAAAGCTACGACACGCTTCACCCCTTCCAGGTTCTCCCCCTGCTGACGTTGTCGTGCTGTGGGGAGCGGGCAATTGTAAAACATGACTGGCTGACCGGAAAGTGGCTTTCCCGCGAAAAACGCCCCTTCGCCGCCCTCCGACCGCCCCAGCCGCCCTACGTCGAGCACAAGCGTTAAATTCCACCTATGACAGGACAACGGCTCCGCGAGCGAAAAGACTATTTCTCCCGAACCTTCTGGCCGAAGGGGTCGAGGTACTGAAACTTCTTGCCATCGGTCTTCACGGTGGCAATCGCCTTCCGTTCGTACTGAACCTCGGCATCCGGTTCCGCATCCTTCGGCTTTGGCAGCGGCTTCGCTTCCAGCACAAACTCATCCGCCAAGTCATAGCCGGCCGTGTCGTCGCCGTAGAACGTGAAGCAGCGATCTTTGTTCCGTCTCGGCACCTCGATCGTCACAAAAAACACCCGCTTCGGAATGTCCTTCCCTTCCGCGTCTCTTCCCTTTTGAGTCGTTGGTTGCTCCAGCACGGTTCGTCCGTAATCAGGGAACTGAATCGCTTCCATCGCCGCAATCAAGTCCGTCAGAGAGTTGTAGTGCTGCTCGACTGGAGCCGCCAACAATAATTGCTCGATCTGCTCGGCATCTTCCAACTTTACAAACCGACGCGTATCGGAATCGTCAAAATTCGATTCCGGTTTCGTCACCACGAACTTGGTCCCCTGATAACGAACCGTCGTCTCCTGCGGCCCGGCGGGCGCTTCCAAGCTGAAATTGCAGCCTGTCAAACCGACACCGGCCGAACAGACCAGTACGCAGACGGCTGCACAACTCAATCGCTTCGCCAAGGTGCTCATCTTTCTTGCCTCCCTCTTACAGGTCTCTCGATCGTCGCCTCTTTGCGGCTTCGTTGCCGGCCGGCGTCTTTTCTTGCGGCGTTGTCGATCAAACGTACGACGGAAGAATCATACCTTCACGGTGCCTGCCGTTTGTGCGGCGCCGGTGCCGAGTTCCGCCAACGATCGCAAAGCAAACGCCGTGTGCAAGGCCGCCCCGATCGGCAGCGCCGCTTCGTCGACCTTAAATTTTGGGTGATGCACGCCGTACACGGCCCCGATCGCTTCATTTTGCACGCCAAGCGCCACAAACACGCCCGGCACGCGATTCGTATAATACGCGAAATCCTCGCCCCCCATCGTCGGCGGAAGTTGCATGACCGCGTCATCACCCAGCGCCGCACGCCCCAACTCTTGCGCGACCTCCCAACAATACGCATCGTTCACCGTCGGCGGGTAGTCGTGGCCCGGGAAGGTCACTTCGGCCGAACATCGATTGGCCGCCGCCGTCTGTTCGACGAGTTCCTTCACGCGCCGCTGCAAGAACTCCATGCCGCTCATCGTCAAGGAGCGTATCGTCCCGGTCAGCCGCACTTCCGGCGGAATGACGTTGTACGCCTCGCCGCCGTGAATCGTCGTCACGCTGATCACGGCCGGCTCCAACGGGTCGACCTCGCGCGACACGATCGTTTGCAACTCGACGATAATCTTCGCCGCCGAGGTAACCGGATCGATCGCCATGTTCGGCTTCGCGGCATGGCCTCCCTGTCCGCGAACGACGATCGCCAGCGACCCGGCCGAGGCCAGGAACGTGCCGGCCCGTGAACCGATCGTGCCGGTCTTCAACTGTGGCCACACGTGCAGGCCGAAAATCCGCTGGACGTCGGGCCCTTCCAACGCCCCTTCATCGCACATTTTGCTGCCGCCGGCACCGCCTTCCTCTGCCGGCTGGAACAACAGTTTCACGACCCCCGGCAAGGAATTTTCGCGAGCCTTGAGCATCTTCGCCGCGCCCAGAAGCATGGCCGTGTGGCAATCGTGGCCGCAGGCATGCATCTTCCCCGGCGTTCGGCTGCGAAACGGCACGTCGGCCTCTTCATGAATCGGCAGTGCATCGATATCGGCCCGCAACGCGACGCACGGCCCTTCACCCCGGCCGATCGTCGCCACGACTCCCGTCTCGGCCACCGGCCAACGATACGGAATGCCGAGCTCGTCGAGCCGAGCCCGAATAGTCGCGCTGGTCTGTTTTTCCTCATAGCCAAGTTCGGGATGTTCATGAATCGTGCGGCGAATGCCCACGATCCATTCGGCATGGGAACGGGCTTCCGCAAGCAATCCGTTCAGTTCGACGGCGGTGTTCATGACTACTTCCAAATGCGGGGTAAATCTCCAGAAATCATTCTATCACACACAAACCTCCGCGACTGCCGTCTGTGGGAAACGCTGCCGTTAAGATTCTGCCGGCGAGGTCCTGCAAAGCCGTCTTGAAGCCGCCGACGACCGACCAAGCAAGGTGACCGGCGGCAGATCGATTTTCGCCCCACGATCCATCGAGGCTCGGCCGCTGATAGAATGCGGCCGAAAAGCTCATTACCGGCTTCATTCGGAGAGAGTTTCAATCATGGCCGATGACCTTGCCGCGCTGGCTCCCAAGGCGCTGCGAACTCTGCTCGACGAAACGATGTTCGGCGCCAAACCGAATTGGTCGTTCGTGATCAACGCCGGAGAACCGGGACTAATCGCGACGTTGAAAGGTCTCACCGCGGCGCAGGCGTCACAGCAGCCGGGCGCTGGACGCAAGCCGATTGTTTCGCACGCCAATCATGTGCTCTACGGCTATGAGCTGATCAATCGGGCTGTTGCCGGCGATGCAAAGGCCTTTACGGAGGCGGACTGGACCGTGGCCTGGAAGCTGGAGCACGTGACCGACGCCGAATGGTCCACCCTCCTCGAACGGCTTGAGACGCAAGGCCGTAAGATCCTGGCACTCGCCGAGACAATTCCGAGCGGCATCGACGAAATCATGCTCACCGGCCTTTTCGGCAGTGCGGCCCACAACGCGTACCATCTCGGAGCGATCCGGCAGATTCTGCGAGATTTGGAAAACCCGGCGTAAGTTGCATCGACCGCGACGCAATTGTTGCACGTCGACTAGCGGCCGACGATATTTGCCTTCGCTCGTGCGTCAGTAGGCGACTGGTTGGCAAAACGCTCTGAGGTTTCGATGAATCGCACGCTGATATTCGCCGTTCTATGTGCAGTCTGGTCGTCGGGCGGGCAATTTGCCGGAGCCGAAGCGCCGACACGTCCTAACATCCTGTACATCGTTTGCGACGATCTCGGTTGGAGCGACGTCGGCTGGCATCAAGGGTTCGCAAAAACTCCGGTGCTAGATCGGCTCGTTAGCCAGGGCGTCGAACTCGACCAGCATTATGTGCAACCAGTTTGCACGCCGACCCGCACGGCCCTGATGAGTGGACGCTATCCTGGCCGCTTCGGTCCTCAAGCGCTGGTGCCGAACAACTTGCGAGCCATGCCGATCGACACGACGACGCTGGCCTCGGCGCTCAAGTCGCTCGGCTACAGCACCTACCAAAGCGGCAAGTGGCACCTCGGCTCGAAACCTGAGTGGGGACCAAATGCGTTTGGCTTCGATCACGGCTACGGCACGCTCACCGGCGCCGCCGATCCCTGGACGCATCGCTATCGCAAAGGAAGCCCGTACGTCGACACGTGGCATCGCGACGGCAATCTCTTTCACGAAGAAGGCAACGCCACGGAACTCGTCGCAGCGGAAGCCGTTCGGCGGATCGAAGAAAAACGGACGCCCTGGTTCATGTACGTGCCGTTTCACGCCGTGCACACGCCGGTCGACGCCCCGGAAGAATTCAAAAAGCTCTACGACGGCGTCCGCTTTCACGAGGACGACGCCAAGCACGACTCCCGGCTCCGCATGGCCGCCATGGTTTCGCAAGTCGACGCCAAAGTCGGCCAATTTCTCGAAGCGATTCAGCGCACGGGCCAACGCGACAACACGCTGGTCATTTTCCATAGCGACAACGGCGGCATCGAGTCGCTCAAGAACGGCTACGACGGCAAGGTTGGCGACTCGCCGCTGAATAGCGAGAATGATCCGCTCCGCGGCCAAAAAGCGCAGCTCTACGAAGGCGGAACACGTGTCTGTGCCTTGGCGTACTGGCCGGGCAAGCTTGCGCCGCGGAAACACCGCGGCATCATGCATTGTGTCGACTGGTTCCCGACGATTGCCGAAATCGTAGGCATTCAACCGGCGAGCGATCTTCGCTGGGACGGCGTTTCGCAGTGGGCCGCGCTGCAAGGTCGCACCGAGCCGGACGCTGGACGCGTCATCTACATCGCGAGTAGCGGCGGCCAATCCGTTCGCCAAGGCGACTGGAAGTTGATCGTTCGCAGGCAGAGCAAGCCGGAACTGTACAATATCGCCGCCGATCCGTATGAGACGACCGATTTGGCGACCGCCGAGCCGAACCGCATGAACAAGTTGCAAGCTTTGCTCATGGCGGAACGCGCGAAGGATCAGAAGGACCTGCCCGCCGATCTCGTAGGCCTGCCCAAATAGCTGCGACGTTTGCCCGCCGCCGTACTTTGAGGATGAATCGATGAAGCTGTTGTGCCGGATGCTGGCGTGCCTGATGGTCTGCGCGACTGAAGCTCGTGCGGCGGACGCCCCGCGCCCGAATATCATCGTGTTTCTCGCGGACGATCTCGGGTCGGCCGATGTCCCTTGGCGCGGCGGCAATTACACGATGCCGGTGCTTGATGCGCTCGCCAAGCAAAGCGTGCGGCTGGAAACGCATTATGTTCACCCGATGTGCAGCCCAACGCGTGCTGCTTTGCTCAGCGGTCGCTATGCGAGCCGTTTCGGTTGCACCGGGGCGCAAAACGAGCAGGTGTTTCCGTTCGGAACGACGACCTTGGCCTCGGCCTTGCAAAGCGCCGGTTACCACACGGCTCTGATCGGCAAATGGCACCTCGGTTCGCTGCCCGAACAAGGTCCCAACAAGTTCGGCTTCGACGAAAGCTACGGCTCGCTGGCCGGCGGCGTCGGTCCTTACGAGCACAAGTATAAGACCGGGCCTTTTCAAATCACCTGGCATCGCAACGGCGAGTTGAAGAACGAGGAAGGGCACGTCACCGACCTGATCGCCCGCGAAGCCGTCGCGTTCGTCGGGCGGCAATCGGCGGAGAAGCCGTTCTTTCTCTATGTGCCGTTCACCGCCGTGCATCTGCCGATCACGGAGCCGAAGGAGTGGCTAGATCGCAACGCGCATATCGCCGATGAAGGCCAACGCCTGCACGCCGCCTGCGCCACGCATATGGACGACGCGATCGGCCAAGTGCTCGCGGCACTCGATAAACAGAAGCTCACGGAAGACACGTTGGTTCTGTTCTTCAGCGACAACGGCGGCCACGGCTTGCAAAAGAACATCGATCCGAAATACGTGGGCGACTATCCCGATGTTCGTTACAGCGGTCACAACACGCCGCTGCGAGGGTTCAAAGGACAAGTCTACGACGGCGGCATTCGCTCGGCCGCGATCGTGCGTTGGCCGAAGCAGTTGCCTGCCGGCGCGAAGCTTGAGCAAATGACGCACGCCGTCGATTGGTTTCCGACGTTCGC
>JAFLCO010000384.1 GCA_017303535.1 Planctomycetota bacterium | reverse complement strand
AATGGAACTTGGGCGACAGCTACTTGAACGACGGCAAGTTTGAGAAGAGCGAAGCCTCCGAGAACGTTCAGTGGTCCGCGGCCGTCGGTTCGCAAACCTACGGTAATCCGGTCGTCGCCAACGGTAAAGTTTACGTCGGCACGAACAACGGCGCCGGCTGGCAAAAGCGATTCCCGGCGAACGTCGACCTCGGCTGCTTGATCGCCTTCGACGAGAAGGACGGCAAGTTCCTCTGGCAGCACTCCAGCGAAAAGCTCCCGACCGGCCGCGTACATGACTGGCCGATGCAAGGCATCTGCTGCTCGCCGCTTGTCGAAGGTGAGAAGGTTTGGTTTGTCACCAGTCGCGGACTTGTGCTCTGCGTCGATAGCGAAGGCTTTTACGACGGCGAAGACGATGGCCCGATCACGAGCGAACCGGTTCGTTTGTTCGACGTGATGAAGAACGACGACCCGAAGCTCGACAAGCTCGAAGGGATGCTCACGGACCTGAAGGCCGGCAAGATCGGCGAACCGATGCGCAAGCTCTTCACGGCGGCGGGCTGTGAGTTGCCTGTCGAAGTGAAGGTCGAGCCGGGCAAGCGGCCGAGCAGCTTCGTGGCCAAGTGCCAACAAGGGGGCGTCGAGCGCACGATTCAGCTGCAGATGGAAGGTCCGAAGCTCGGCGTCTATAAGGTGCTCAACGTCACCGACAAGGACGAAGCCGACGTCATTTGGCAACTCGACATGATGAACGAACTCGGCGTGTCGCAGCACAACATGTGCTCGTGCTCGGTGACCGACGCGGGCGACATTCTCTTCGTCTGCACGTCGAACGGCGTCGATGAAGGGCACATCAATCTGCCCGCCCCGAACGCTCCGAGCTTCCTCGGCATCGACAAGAAGACCGGCAAGCTGCTTTGGAAAGACGGCAGCCCCGGCCTCAACATTCTTCACGGCCAATGGTCGAGCCCGGCTTATGCCGTGATCGACGGCGTACCGCAAGTGATCTTCGCCGGCGGCGACGGTTGGCTCTATTCCTTCAAGGGGGATGCGGGCAAAGACGGCAAGGTCGAACTGCTCTGGAAGTTCGACGCCAATCCGAAGACCTCGAAGTACATCCTCGGCGGCCGCGGCACGCGGAACGAAATCATCGCCACGCCGGTGATTTACAATGACTTGGTCTATCTGGCCGTCGGTCAAGATCCGGAACACGGCGAAGGGATCGGCCACCTGTGGTGCATCGATCCGAAGAAGCGCGGCGACATCTCGGGTGAGTTGGCCTTCAACATCAAGGACCCGAAGAACCCGATCCCGCACCGCCGCTTGCAGGCTGTGATCGAGGAAGAAGGTGAAGTCGCTCGGCCGAACCCGAACTCGGGCGTGGTCTGGCACTACAGCGAGTTCGACAAGGACGGCAACAAGAAGTTTGCCTGGGAAGAGCAGATGCACCGCACCTGCGGAACCGTTTGCATCAAGGACGACCTGCTCTACATCGCGGACTTCAGCGGCCTGTTCCACTGCGTCGACGCGAAGACCGGCGTGCCATACTGGACGCACGACTTGCTCGCCGCGTGCTGGGGCTCGGCGATGATCGTCGACGGCAAGGTTTACGTCGGCGACGAAGAAGGCAAGATCTGCGTCTTCAAGCACTCGAAGGAGTACGAAGAGCCGATCGTCAATGAAATGGGCAACTCGGTGTACACGACGCCGGTCGTCGCCAACAACAAACTGTTCATCGCCAACAAGACGCACGTGTTCTGCATCGCGGAACCGGGCGCCGGCGGCGACGAGAAGTAAATCGGAACGAATGTTGCTCCGCAAAAGCCCAGGGACAGAAGGTCCCTGGGCTTTATTGTTTATCCGCTCAGTTCAATTCAACATTTTGGAGCACCGCGATGAAACGCGTGCTTAGCATCGGCCAGTGCGGATTCGATCACGGCCAAATCTCGGCCTTGCTCCGGCGCGAGTTCGGCGCCGAAACCGTAGCGGCTCACACGTTGCAAGAAGCCGAGCATCTTTTGCAGGGCGAGCCGCCGGCGCTGATTCTCGTCAACCGCAAGCTCGACATCGACGGCGGCGACGGCATGGAGATCATCGGCCGGTTGCTCAAGGAAGAAAAGTCGCGAGAGATTCCCGTGATGCTCGTCTCGAACTATCCGCAGTATCAAGCGGAAGCCGGCAGCTTGGGCGCGCAGCCGGGATTTGGAAAGAGCGAACTGGGCACGCCGGCGACGCTCGACAAGTTGCGGCCTTATCTCGCGTAGAACGGAAACGGCCGGCTGACGCCGGCCGCTCGCCTGGAGTCGACTTCGACACTCGCGAAACGCTCGCGCTAGACGCTACGCCGTCGAACTTCCACTGTGCCGCACGATGTCTCCTTCGACGATGAAGATGACTTCTTCGGCGATGTGCGTCGCCATGTCGCCCAAGCGCTCCAAGTTGCGGGTAATCCCGTACAGCTTTAGCAGCGCTTCCAGTTCGTCAGGGTTGCTGCGAATCGCGCCGCGCAGCTCCTCGTAAAGCTGGTCCTTGAGTTGGTCGACCTCGTCGTCTTCCTGCATAACCTGCCGCGCCAGGTCGGGATCACCGTTGACGAAGGCGTCCATGGCCCGCTTCACCATGGCTCGCGACTTCTCGGCGATGTCGTGAAAATCGAAGCTCTCGCTCGTCGGCGGCACGCCGCACAGGTAAACGACGCTCTTGCCGATCTTCTTGGCCAGATCACCCATGCGCTCCAGATCGTTGTTGATCTTCAGCGTGGCGACGATGAAACGCAAATCGCCGGCGACCGGTTGATGCAGAGCGATGATCCGCTGGCATTGCCCTTCGATTTTCACTTCCAGAGCGTCGATCTCGGAATCGGCCGCCACGACCTCGCGGGCCAGCCGTGAATCGCGCTGAACCAGAGCCTGCACGACCTTCGCGATGCCGTCTTCGACGGTGCTCGAGAGAAACAGAAGCTGCTGCTTCAAATCATGCAGCAAGAGCGGAAGACCGGCACTCATCAGGCGTTCGTCCTTGAGCCAATGTTCACGCCGCGAACCTCGCGGAATTCCTTCAGAGTAACCCGCACGCTGCGCGACGTAAAGCAAAACGTCGCCGAGAGGGGCGAGCGAGAAATGTTAGGAAAGTATTTGCGCGCCTCGTGTCCGCTGCGACCCGACGCGTAACAAACACAACCGACTGCGGCGCTACGCGGCCTTGATCGCCGACACGAGATCGAGCACCGCCTTCTTGCCGTCGGCGAAGTACATCAGCGTGTTGTCCGCGGCAAACAGCGGGTTTGGAATGCCCGCGAAACCGGGACTCAAGCTGCGTTTCACGACGACGACCGTGCGGGCCTGATCCACGTTCAAGATCGGCATGCCGGCGATCGGGCTTTTCGGATCGGTGCGAGCGACGGGGTTCACAACGTCGTTCGCGCCGAGCACGATCGCGACGTCGGTCTCGGGGAACATCGGATTGACGTCGTCCATCTCTTTCATCAGGTCGTACGGCACGTTGGCCTCGGCAAGGAGCACGTTCATATGCCCCGGCATGCGGCCGGCCACCGGATGAATGGCGTACAGCACCTCGATGCCCTTGGATTGCAGCAGGTTGGCCATATCGCGCACCGCATGCTGAGCCTGGGCCACGGCGAGGCCGTAGCCCGGCACGATGACGACGCGGCGGGCCGTATCGAAGAGCATCGCGATCTCTTCCGGTCCGGCCGATTTCACTTTCCCGCCGTAGACGTCGTCGGCAGAAGGGCCGCTCGAGGCCGTGCCGCCGAAGCCGCCGAAGAGCACGTTCGTGAGCGAGCGATTCATCGCCTTGCACATGATCTGGCAGAGGATGATGCCGCTGGCGCCGACGAGCGACCCGGCGATCACGAGCACGTTGTTATCGATGACGAAACCGCTCGCGGCGGCGGCGATTCCGGAGTAGCTGTTGAGCAAGCAAATGACGACCGGCATATCGGCCCCGCCGATCGGCATGGTGAGCAGCACGCCCAGGGCCGACGCCGCGATGACGAGCAGCCAGTAGACGTACCAAGCCGTCGGCACGGCGGCCAACCACCAGCAAAGCAGGAACGTCAGCACGGCGAGCCCGGCGTTGATCGCGTGCTGATTCGGAAAGTTCCACGGCTTCTTGAACTGCTCGTATTCTTGCAGCTTGGCGAAGGCCGCAAGCGAACCCCAGAACGTGACGGCGCCGATCACGCCGGTCGCCGCGGTGGCCAGGATCATTTGGCCGTACGCATCGGGTGCCGTATAACCGCGCGTGCCGACGCGGGCCAGCAAGCCATGAAGTTCCGCCCCGGCGACAAGCAGCGACGCCGCACCGCCGAAACCGTTGAGCAATGCCACGACCTGCGGCATCGACGTCATTGGCGCTCGCACGGCCAGCACGCCGCCGATGCCGCCGCCGATGAGCATCGCCAAGACGATCCGCACGGTCCCGCCGATCCCTTCGGCCCGGCCGCGGACCACGTACTCTTCGAAGAACGCCGCACCGATGGCAATGGCCATGCCGACCGCGCCATACAAGTTTCCCTGCACGGCCGTGCGCGGGCGGGCCATGAGCTTGAACGCCACGATGAAGAGCATCGAGGCCGTGAGATAAGCGAGATTTAACCAAGCGGAAGACATGTCTTGTCCCCCTCTCCCGTTGCGGGAGAGGGGCCGGGGGTGATGGGGCCGATTGCGCTCGATTCGGCGACTACTTCTTCTTGAACATCATCAACATGCGGTGCGTGACCAAAAACCCGCCGACGACGTTGATCATTGCGAAGATGGCCGCAAGGAAGCCGAGCGACGTGGAGAACCAACCGGCATAAGCCACGGCCGATCCGGCGGCGACCATCGCGCCCACGATCGTGATTCCGCTTACGGCGTTGGAGCCCGAGGTGAGCGGCGTGTGCAAGATCGGCGGCACCTTCGTGATGACTTCGAACCCGACCCACATCGCCAAGAGAAACACTGTGAGCAGGCGAATGAATTGATCGAACCCGCCGCCGGAAGCGGCGAGAAGCGTGAGACAAGCGTGAATCGTCATCGCGAATTACTCCATAGCTCGGCCATCACACACTTGCTTGGCTTCCACGCACTAGCCCCGACGCGCAAGCGAGGGGTTGTTTCGAGGATTGGTACAGCGGGCCGATTGTATGTTCGACGTGCCCCCTCGCTAGCGCTTCGGGGCTGGTGTGCGCACCTGTGTCAACTCTTATTCAATAGTTCCAAGACTCGTCCGTGCACGACCTGCCCGTCGCGCGTGACCAGCGTGTCGCGAATGATTTCGTCATCTGTGTTGAAGTTCGGCAGGCCCGTCTTCACCAAGTGCTGCAGGAACGTGCTCACGTTCTTGGCGAACATTTGGCTGGCGTGAAACGGCACCAGGGCCGGCAAGTTCGTCGGCCCGAGAATCTGCACGCCCCCTTCCGTGTAGTTCTGACCGGGACGCGTGAGTTCGCAGTTGCCGCCGCGTTCCGCCGCCAGATCGACGACGACCGAGCCGGGCGCCATGCCGCGCACCATCTCGGCGGTGACCAGTACCGGCGCACGTTTGCCCGGGACGGCGGCCGTGGTAATGACGACGTCGCTCGCGGCGACCGTCTTCGCCATGAGTTCGCGCTGCTTGGCGAGCGCCGCCTCGTCCATTTGCTTGGCGTACCCGCCTTGCCCTTCGGCCGTGTCGATGGGCAGTTCAACGAATTTCGCACCTAGGCTCTCGACTTGCTCTTTCGCCGCGGCACGCACGTCGAACGCTTCGACGACGGCGCCGAGCCGCTTAGCCGAAGCGATCGCTTGCAACCCGGCAACGCCCGCTCCGACGACGAAGACGCGCGCCGGCGAAATGGTGCCGGCCGCGGTCATCATCATGGGAAACATCTTCGGCAGGGCATCGGCCGCCAGCAGCACGGCCTTGTAGCCGGCCACGGTCGCCATCGAAGAGAGCACGTCCATGCTTTGAGCACGCGTGATCCGCGGGATGAGTTCGAGCGCAAAGTGGGCCA
>JAFLCO010000383.1 GCA_017303535.1 Planctomycetota bacterium | reverse complement strand
AAGGAACTCGCTAAGGAAACGGCGAAAGCCACCGAAGACATTAGCCACAAGATCGAAGCCATTCAGGGCGACACCCGCGGTGCCGTCGATTCCATCCGACAAATCGGCGACGTGATCGCACAGATCAACGACATCTCCAACACCATCGCCAGCGCCGTCGAAGAACAAACGGCCACGGCCGCCGAAATGAGCCGCAACGTCGGCGAAGCGGCGAAGGGCACGTCGGAGATCGCGCAAAACATCACCACGGTCGCGCAAGCCGCGCAAAACACGACGCAAGGCGCCAACAACGCCCAACATGCCGCATCGGAGTTGGCTCGCATGGCCGCCGAACTGCAGCAGTTGGGCGCATCGGTGAAGTCCTAATCCATGCGAATAACGACGGCGGCGGACCGTGGGCAAGCTTCCGGCATATGCCTCAGTCCGCAGTCGCCTGTCGTCGCCGATTTCCGCGTGTGCCGGTTTGCGGTTCTGTTTGAAGTGTCTTCGTTCGACCACGATTTGAGGTTCTTTCCATGCATGCCTTAGTGATTGACGACTCCCGCCCGATCCGCCGGATCGAATCGGGCATCTTGAACGAACTCGGTTTCGAAACCTCGACGGCCGAAAACGGCCGACAAGGCCTGGAGCAGCTACAGACGACCACTCTGCCCGACGTCGTGCTCGTCGATTGGAACATGCCCGAGATGAACGGCTTGGAGTTCATTCAAGCCGTTCGCAAAGAGGCGCGATTCGCAAGTCTCCCGGTGCTGATGGTCACGACGGAAACGGAAACCGAACAGATGCTCAAGGCTCTGGAAGCCGGCGCCAACGAGTACTTGATGAAGCCGTTTCAGAAGGAAGGGCTCGTCGAAAAGCTGCGCATGGTCGGAGTGGTTAAGTAAGCCATGCGCAAGATTCGCGTACTCGTCGTCGACGATTCCGTCGTCGTCCGACGCCTCCTCACCGACGTGCTGGCGGAAGATCCCGAGATCGAACTCGCGGGCACCGCTCCCAACGGCCGCATTGCGCTGGCGAAGCTACCGCAGGTCAACCCTGACCTTGTGACGCTCGACATTGAAATGCCGGAACTCGACGGTCTGCAGACGCTCACGGAACTGCGCAAGCAGTACCCCAAGCTGCCGGTCATCATGTTCAGCACGCTCACGGCCCGCGGCGCCGCGGCGACGCTCGATGCTTTGGCGCGCGGGGCTTCCGACTACGTGACCAAGCCGGCGAACGTCGGCAGCGTCAACGCGGCCATTCAAAGCGTTCGCGAACAACTCATTCCGCGTATCAAGGCGCTTTGTCCGGGCCTCGCGGCGATGGTCGGTCCGACCAGCGCGAACCGGCCGGCGTCGGCATCTTCGATCAAGCGCCCGGCGCTTGCCCAGCGCTGCGACGTCGTCGTAATCGGTTCGTCCACGGGCGGACCACAAGCGCTGACGGCCGTCCTCCGCGCACTTCCCGCAGACTTTCCGACGCCGATCCTGATCGTTCAGCACATGCCTGCTATTTTCACACAGCATTTGGCGGCTCGCCTCAATCAAGAGTGCGGCCTCACGGTTCGCGAGGCATCGCAAGGCGAGGCGTTGTCACCCGGCGTCGCTCTCATCGCTCCCGGGGACTTTCACCTAGAGATCGAGCGGCAGGGCTTCAACGTTCGCACGCGATTACAACAAGGCCCGCCGGAAAACTCGTGTCGGCCGGCCGTCGATGTCTTGTTTCGCTCCGCCGCCCGCGTCTACGGGCGCAACTGTCAGGCCTTCGTGCTTACGGGCATGGGGAAAGACGGTCTGCGCGGCGCGGAACACATCGTTGCGGCAGGCGGCTCCGTCGTCGCGCAAGACGCCGCGTCGTCCGTCGTGTGGGGCATGCCGCGGGCCGTAACCGAAGCGGGTTTGACCCGTTGCACTTTGCCGCTGACTGAAATCGCCCGAGAAATCCAACGCACCGTCGCCTTCGGAAGAGGGCCGGCTCCCGCAACCCGAGGCGCGCACCCATGAGCACCACCGCATTGGCCCCCGAAGCCGTATCGTACGTTTGCAAGCTCGTGCGTTCGCGATCGGCCATCGAACTCGACGCCGCAAAGTCGTATTTGATCGAAGCCCGGCTGAGCGTCGTCGCCAGAAAAGCCGGCCTTGGCACGACGGCCGACTTGGTGCGGAGCCTACAGTCGAAGAACGACACGGAACTGCAGCGCCAAGTCGTCGAGGCGATGACGACGAATGAAACCAGCTTCTTCCGCGACATTCACCCCTTCGACGCGCTCCGCAAAAACATTCTTCCCCAACTACTGACGGCACGCGCCAACCTGAAGGCGCTCAATATCTGGTCGGCGGCTTGCTCGACGGGGCAAGAGGCATACTCCACGGCGATGCTGATTCGTGAGAACTTCCCGCAGGCCGCTGCTTGGAAAGTTCAAATCCTCGGGACGGATCTCTCCGACGAAGTATTGGCCAAAGCTCAGCGCGCCCGATTCTCGCAAATCGAAATGAACCGCGGCTTGCCCGCCGCGATGCTGACGAAGTACTTCCGTCGCCAAGGCATGGAATGGGAACTGGTGCCGGAGTTGCGAAGCATGGCCGTGTTTCGCAAGTTGAATCTGATCGAAGCCTGGCCGGCGATGCCGCGTATGGACGTCGTGTTTCTGCGCAACGTGCTGATTTACTTTTCGCCGGAAACCAAGCGGATGATTCTCGAAAAAATCCGCAAGTTGATGGCGCCCGACGCCGTGCTGTTCCTCGGGGCCGCGGAAACCACGCTTGGGCTCGACGCCGCGTTTCGCCGCGAACAATTTGAGAACAGCGTTTTCTATCGATTGGGGTAGCACATGACTCAAGATATGCTTATCGCGGACCTGGACCAGATCGTCGAACAAATCGTCGGTGCGCTTGGTGCGACGATGCTCGACTTCGAGCCCGTTCGCTGCGACCTTCAAGCGCCGACCGAATGGCTGGCGGCGACCGTACAGATCGCCGGCGCGTGGACAGGCAGCGTGGTCGTAAAACTCACGCCGGAGTTCGCAACCTACGCCGCGGCGACGATGTTTCAAATCGCCGCCGGCGACGTGACGTCCGACGATGCGAAAGATACGGCCGGCGAGTTGGCGAACATCGTCGGCGGCAATCTCAAGAGCACTTTGCCGAGCCCGTCGTTTCTCTCACTGCCGACGATCGTGAGCGGCCACGAACTCGACATTCGCATCCACGGGTCAATCCGCCGCTGCCACGCCGACTTCGCCGCCCCAAGCGGAACGTTCCGCGTGGAATTATTTGAACAGTCGCCGGCGAAAACTTAATTACGTCGGTCACTTTGATCGAAGTGCTTGGCATCAGACTGCACGCGGCACAGCCCTAGTACTGAATTGCGGCGACGGCTGCGATGCCGCCGACAGTTAGATAGCAAAGCCCTGTCGATCTCACGGCCCCGCGTGCTCGCGCGGTCAGATGATGATGTCGCAGATACTCGCGACGCCCCATCGCTCACTGCCATTTTGGCAAGTCTGATCTCTTAGCCAACGAGAGCGATTCGCACCCATGGGCAGCCATGCGCAGCGCAAGTCGTGCTTCTGCAACGACTTACATAGCGCCATTCGCCACTTGGCACGGTGCTTGCGTTCAATGAGGGCCGCGTGGAAGGTGCGCCTGCCAAAGTAGGCTGCGCCCACGGCCTAGCCAGGAAAATACGGTCGACGATCCCGTTGCGGTCGCTCGGCCGATAGCCGCTCAAAACTCGTTTACGCAATTCGCTCGACTCAGGAGGAATCCGCTGTGGCAAAACAGATGGTCTTTAGTGACGACGCTCGTCAGCCGCTTTTAGCCGGCGTCGCAAAGCTGGCCAAAGCCGTACGCAGCACGCTCGGCCCGCGCGGCCGCAATGCCGTGCTCGACAAAGGTTGGGGCTCGCCGAAGGTGACCAAAGACGGTGTGACCGTCGCCGAAGACATCGAACTCGATGATCCGTACGAAAACCTCGGCGCGAAGCTCGTCAAGGAAGCCGCCTCGAAGACCAACGACGTCGCCGGCGACGGCACGACGACCGCCACGGTGCTGGCCGAAGCGATCTTCCGCGAAGGCCTGAAGATGATCGCGGCCGGCGCCGATCCGATGGCCCTGCAGCGCGGCATCAACAAAGCCGTCGACGCCGTGGCCGAGCAGATCAAGAAGATGGCCACGCCGATCAACGAGAAGAGCAAGAGCGAGCTGCGGCAGATCGCCACGATCGCCGGCAACAACGACTCGACGATCGGCGACGTGCTCGCCGACGCGTTCCTGAAGGTCGGCAAAGACGGCGTGATCACCGTCGATGAAGGCAAGCAGTCGGAAACGACCGTCGAGATCGTAGAAGGTATGACGGTTGACCGCGGTTATCTGTCGCCGCACTTCGTCACGAACGCCGACAATCAAACGGTCGAACTCGAGAATTGCCAAATCTTGATCTACGAAGACAAGATTTCGAACGTCAAGAACATTATTCCGCTGCTGGAAGCGGTCTCGAAGTCGGGCAAGCCGCTGTTGATTATTGCCGAAGACATCGAAGGCGAAGCTTTGGCGACGCTCGTCGTCAACAAAATGCGCGGCATCCTGAATGTCTGCGCGATCAAGGCTCCCGGCTACGGCGATCGCCGCAAAGCCATTCTCGGCGACATCGCCGTGCTGACCGGCGGTACCGCGATTTTCAAGGATCTCGGCATTCAGCTCGACAGCGTCAAGCTCACCGACCTCGGCCGCGCCAAGAAGATTTATGTCGACGCCGAGAACACGACTTTCGTGAGCGGCGGCGGAAAGAAAGAAGCGATCGAAGGTCGCGTGGATGAAATACGTCGCGAGGTTGGTCGCACGGATAGCGAATACGATAAAGAGAAGCTCCTGGAACGCTTGGCGAAGCTCGCCGGCGGCGTCGCCCAGATTAGCGTTGGGGCCGATACTGAAACGGAAATGAAGGAGCGTAAGTGGCTGTTTGAAGATGCCGAGCGCGCCGTGAAGGCAGCCCTGGAGGAAGGCATCGTCCCGGGTGGCGGCGTCGCTCTGATGCGCTGCGAAAAGGCCGTCGATGCTCTGAAGCTCGAAGGGGATGAAGGCCTCGGCGCTCGAATTATTAAAAACGTCCTCGATCAGCCGCTCCGCTGCATCGCGAACAACGCCGGCCTCGACGGCGGCGTGGTCGTGAACCGCGTGCGTCAGCTCAAGGGGAAGAACGACGGCTACGACGCCGACAAGGACGAATACACCGATCTCGTCGCTCGCGGCGTCATCGACCCGGCCAAGGTCGTCCGCACGGCCCTGCAAAACGCGGCCAGCGTCGCGGCGCTGCTGCTCACCACCGAGTCGCTCATCACCGACATTCCGAAGGAAGATGAAGGCGACGACCACGCCGGTCACGACCATCACGGAATGGGCGGCGGCATGGGTGGCATGGGCGGAATGGACATGGGCGGCATGGGCATGGGCGGAATGGGAATGTAAACCGCGCTCGCGCGGAAACTCCAAGCACCATATTCCAAACCCAAGTTCGCAGCGAACTTTCAAAATCAATCAACGTTCACATAAGGAAATCTGACACATGGCTAAGCTCAATCTCCGTCCGCTCGATGATCGCGTCGTCGTTCAACCGCACGATGCCGAAGAAAAGACCGCCGGCGGCATCGTGCTTCCGGACGCCGCCAAGGAAAAGCCGCAACGCGGCAAGGTCGTCGCCGTCGGCCCGGGCAAGTTGCTCGACAGCGGCGATCGCGGCACGCTGTCGGTCGCGGTCGGCGACGAAGTGATCTACGGCAAGTACAGCGGCACCGAAATCGAAGTCGACGGCAACGAAGTGAAGATCCTCCGCGAGAGCGACATTCTCGCGAAAGTGATCTAGCGCTTCCGCTGACATTTAGCCGCGGAGCTTGTCTCCGCGCTTCCGAAAACGCGGAGACAAGCTCCGCGGCTAAATAACAAAACAATTTCGAATAACTAGGAAATCATAACCGTGGCAAAGCAACTGCTCTTCGACGATCAGGCCCGCGCCAAGATGC
>JAFLCO010000382.1 GCA_017303535.1 Planctomycetota bacterium | reverse complement strand
GCACGGTGCAGACGCTCCGCGGCAACCCGTTCAACTACCTGTTGAACCCGGAAGCGACGCTGGTGCCTTTTCAGTATCCGAGCGGCGTCCGCGAGGCGCTCGGTGCGTATCTTCAACAAGGCGAGCCGGAGGCGGACGTCGCGGCCGCCGCGAGTTCGATCAGGGCTCAGTGCGACGACCGACTACCGCAGTTTCTCGGCGAGGTAAATCAATGGCTGCACAAGGACTTCGAGCGGTATATCCGCCCGGAAGGGCCGCCACTCGCGCCGCAAGAAACGTTGGCCGCGCGTAGCGGTTCGTGCCGAGATCTGGCCGTGCTTTTCATGGCGATTTGTCGCAGCGTCGGCTTGGCGGCCCGATTCGTCAGCGGGTACCACGAGCGGGAAGGGACCGACGGTAAGCGACATCTCCACGCGTGGGCCGAGGTTTATTTGCCGGGCGCGGGATGGCGCGGTTACGACCCCGTAGAAGGGCTGGCCGTCGCCGATCGTCACGTGGCGCTGGCGGCCGGCGCCTGTCCGGAGTTGGCCGCGCCTACGTTTGGGACCTTCCGCGGCAACGGGGCCGAGTCGTCGTTGGAGACGCAACTGATCATTCGCGCCTCGGATTCGGCCGACCCTTTGGAACCGCCGGTTTCGCCGCATTTCAACTTCAGCCCGACGATCACGGACGCCGCCGCTCGCTAAGCTACTGTCGCGGCTACGGCTGCGGCGCTTCGACAGGTTTTAAGCCCAGCGGATCCCCCTGTTCACGCAGCCATGCGCAGAGCTTCGCGTCGAGCAGCTTGACGGTCGCTGCATGGCTTTTGTCTTCGGCCAGATTGTTGAGCTCGTCGGGGTCGGCGCGCAGGTCAAAGAATTGCCGCCGACCGACCTGCGGATAGCGAACAAGCTTCCAACGGTCGGTCCGAATCATGCGCTGCGTGTTCGTGAAGTAGCCGTACAACTCGCGATACGGGCCTTCGGCGTCGCGATTGCTCCAGAGTTTGGCTAAGCTTCTGCCGTCGATCTCGGACGGCGGTTCGATTCCGCATCGTTCGCAGATCGTGGGGAACAGATCGCGCAAGTAGCAAAGTGCGGCTGAGCGGCGATCGGGCGGAACGCCGGGCCCCGCTACGATAAGCGGAACGCGAATCGTGTGATCGTACATGTTCTGCTTGCCGGCGAGTCCGTGGCTGCCGACGGCCATGCCATGATCGCTGGTGAAGATCACGATCGTGTTTTCATTCAATTCTTTGCTTTCCAAGGCGGAGACGATCCGGCCGATCTGTTCGTCGAGATGCTGGACGATCGCGTAGTAGACGGCCAACTCCTCTTGAATGATTTCAGGCGTCAACGGACGGGGCAGCAAGACTTCATCGCGGCCGCTTAAGTTGCCGTGATCGAATGGATGCGCGGCCGCAAAGTTCTTCGGCGGCGAAAGCTCTCGGCGATCGTAGGCGTCCTCAAGTCCGCGCGGAAAGAATCGCGGATCGTGCGGGGCCGTGAAGTTCACGTGCAGGAAGAACGGCTTGCCCCGCTGGTCACGCTCAAGTAGCTGAATGGCGGCGTCGGCAAAGCGTTCGCTGATGTTCGGAGTGAGGCCGACGCCCAATTCCGGCTGCGGCTTGCCCGCATCGTTTTTGATGACCCAGCCGCTGTAGCCGGTGACCGGCCTACCACGATGATCGGTCGGGTACGTTAGCGGCCATTTCCCGCCGCCGGAGCCGTACCAGCCGGCCGTGGCTTCGTAGCCGCGCTCGTGCGGTGTACCGGTGACGTGCCATTTGCCGACGTGGTAGGTATGGTAGCCGGCCGCGCGCAGCGTGGCGGGTAGCGTCGGCAGCGACTCGTTCAATTTGCCGGAAAGCGGCGGCTGCAAGGCGCGGAAGCCGGTGCAGCCGGTGAGCAGCTCGGCCCGACTGACGACGCAGATCGGATAAGCACACGTGGCGTTAAGAAACGTCGTGCCACGGCGCACGAGCTGGTCGAGGTTCGGCGTGCGGATTGAAGCGTTGCCCAAAGCGGCGACGGCGTCGGGCCGCATATCGTCGGCTACGATGAGAACGACGTTGGGGCGGGCCTCGGCCGCCTGCAAATCGCCGCCGATCAACGCCCTCGTGAGGATCGCGAACAGTACTAGATGACGCATGTTCGACCTTTCCGCTTTCGACTTCAGGCTGCGAAAGGCCCGAGCCTAAATCACGGCGTCGGCTGCGGCAAACGGTTCGGCGATTCTTTGGGGCCTTCCGCCGAGGCGTGACGTTACCTTTCGGCCCGGTTATACTCTCGCGATTCCCCGAACACGCCTTTTTTCGGACCCAGAGAACACGATGTCCAGCGCCTCCGAATCGTCCGCGCCGTTGCCGATGAGCATCCGTGCGCGCCTCTCCGTGATGATGTTCCTCCAATACTTCGTCTGGGGCGCGTGGTTCGTGACGTTCGGATTCTATATCTTCAGCAATACGGGCGAAGAAGGGGCCAAGATTTTCCGTGAGGGGTTCATCGGCGTCGCCTACGGAACGGCGGCGATCGGTGGAATCATCGCTCCGTTCATCGTCGGCCTGATCGCCGATCGATTCTTTGCCTCGGAGCGAATTCTGGCCGTGCTGCACTTGGCCGGGGCCGGCGTGCTCTATTACTTGTCGACGCTCACCGATCAGAAACTGATTTACGCGGTGCTCGTCCTGTACTTCGTTTGCTACATGCCGACGTTGGCGCTGACGAATTCGCTCTCGTTTCACCATCTCACGAATCCCGGTCGACAGTTTCCGGGCATTCGCGTCTTCGGCACGCTCGGCTGGATCGTTGCGGGCTGGCTCGTCGGCAAGCAGGTACGTCTGGTCGACGGCGCTTTAAAATTCTTCGGCGACGTGCAAGCGGGCACTAGCATCGAGCCGACGTCGAAGCCGATGGTCATCGCAGCCGCGGCGCAAGCGATCTTGGCCGTCTATTGTTTGATCCTCCCGCATACGCCGCCGAAGGGCCGCGGGACGAAAGTCACCATCGGTGACATTCTCGGCTTCGAAGCCTTGCGGCTTTTGAAACGGCCGTCGTTCGCCGTATTCGTGCTTGGATCGTTCCTCATCGCGATTCCGCTGCAGTTCTACTACAACTACACCAGCGCATTTTTGAATGCCATCGACGTCGAGGCCGCCGCCGACAAGATGACCTGGGGGCAGATTTCCGAAGTCTTCTTCATGCTCTTGATGCCGCTGTTCTTCGCAAGGCTCGGCGTGAAGTACATGTTGCTTGTCGGCATGCTCTGTTGGGCGGTGCGCTACGGCCTTTTCGCCTACGGGTTCACTCCCGGCGTCGGCCCCATCATGCCGATGCTTTACGCCGGTATTCTGCTGCACGGCATTTGTTACGACTTCTTCTTCGTTACTGGCCAGATGTACGTCGATCGCGTGGCCGATCCGAAGATTCGCGGCGCGGCCCAAGGCTTTATCGCCTTCGCGACACTCGGGGTTGGCAGCTTCATTGGGGCTAATCTTTCGGGCGTCGTGCAACAGTTCGTAACGCGCGACGGCGTCATGGATTGGCGCACCTTCTGGCTATTTCCCGCTGCGGGCGCCGCGGCGGTGATGGTGCTGTTCGCCCTGTCGTTCTACGACCGCTCGGCCGACGAAGCCCCGGCGACGCACGGCTAAGTGTTTGCGACTGTCACTATGGACAAACGCGACGTCTTTGGTACCGCTCCGTTCAACGCTTGCCACGCGTCGACGATTGTCGAGTGCGAGCCGGACAAGTACCTTGTCGCCTGGTTCGCCGGTACGCAAGAAGGCGCGGCCGACGTCAAGATTTGGCTCTCCCGCTCTGAAGACGGTGTTCGTTGGACGCAGCCCGACGTCGTTGCCCAGGAGCCGGGCGTGCCGTGTTGGAACCCGGTGTTGTTTCGCGAGCGGAAGTCCGGCGAGATCATTCTCTACTATAAGATCGGCACGAGTCCGCAGTCGTGGTCGGGATTTTTCCGCCGCAGCAAAGACGCCGGCCGCACGTGGGGCGAGCCGTACATCATGCCCGCCGGTTTACTCGGCCCGTCGAAGAACAAGCCGCTGCAGTTCGATGACGGCACGGTGCTTTCGCCGACGTCCGTCGAGTCGTATCGCAATTGGGCGTGTTGGGTCGATCGCAGCGTCGACGGCTGTCGGACCTGGACGCGGCAAGGGCCGATCTACCATCGCAAGAATTCGCACGGCATCACGCAGCCGACGCTGCTAAAACGCCGCGACGGTTCGCTGCTCTTGCTGGCCCGCAGTCGGGGCATCGGTCAGATCTGCTCGGCCACGAGTCGAGACGGCGGGCTCAATTGGTCCGAGGCCGTAGAAATCAAGGAATTGCCGAACCCGAACTCGGGCATCGACGCCGTCACGTTGGCGGACGGTCGGCACGTGCTGGCCTATAACCCTTCGCATATTGGCCGCACGCCGCTGGCCTTGGCAATCAGTGCCGACGACGGCCAAACGTGGAAGCAATCGGTCGTGCTCGAGCAAGAGCCTGGCGAGTATTCCTACCCGGCGATTATTCAAGCCGCGGACGCGACGGTGCACGTCACCTATACGTGGAACCGCACGAAAATTCGCCACGCCACGATTGAGCCCAAAGAGCTTGCTTGATTGTAAGCCCGGCAACTTCGGCAACTCTTGTCGAATACGCCGACGATCGGTACCTGCGCCAAGTCGGCGACCGTCTCGCGCCCCCCTATCTCACGGCTTTCGGCCCAGGTAAACTTGCGGATTCCGCGCGGTCCGCGAAGGCGTGCTCTTAGGAGCCGCGGCCCGTTCCCTCGCACACTCTCCCGACGAAGCCACTCGCCGTGATCAAGACGTTCAAAAAGCTGCTGGTCGCCAACCGAAGCGAAATTGCCATCCGCGTGTTCCGCTCGGCGCACGAACTCGGCATCAAGACGGTTGCCATCTACTCGCACGAAGACCGCTTCGCGCTGCATCGCTTCAAGGCCGACGAGGCGTATCAGATCGGCAAGGCGGGCGAACCGATTCGGGCCTATCTCGACATCGACGGTATCATCGATATCGCCAAGGCGCACGACGTCGACGTCATTCACCCCGGCTACGGCTTTCTTTCCGAGAATCCGGAACTGGCCCGAGCGTGCGAACGGGCGGGCATTACGTTTTGCGGACCGTCGCCGGAGATTCTCGACAAGCTCGGCGACAAGATCACGGCCCGCACGATTGCCCGTGCGGCCGGCGTGCCGGTGCTCAGCGGTTCCAACGAGCCGCTCAAAAATGCCGATGAGGCCCTGAAGCTGGCCGAAGGCTTGGGGTACCCCGTGCTGTTGAAAGCCGCTAAAGGGGGCGGTGGCCGCGGCATGCGCGTGGTGCCGAAGCCGGAAGACTTGGCCAACGCCCTTGAGCAAGCCCAGCGCGAGAGCCTGAACGCGTTCGGCAGCACGGACGTCTTCCTCGAGAAATTCATTCAACGGCCGCGTCACATCGAAGTGCAGCTCATGGGCGACAAGCATGGTCGCTTGGTGCATCTCTTCGAGCGCGATTGTTCGCTGCAGCGGCGTCACCAGAAGGTCGTGGAAATCGCGCCGTCGCCGAATCTCGACGAGCGTCTCCGCGACGAAATCTGCCAAGCGGCGCTCGCCGTCGGGCATTCGGTCAACTATCAGAGCGCCGGCACCGTCGAGTTTCTCGTCGATTCGGACACCGACAAGTTCTACTTCATCGAGGTCAATCCGCGGATTCAGGTCGAGCACACGTGCACGGAGCAAGTGACCGGCGTCGACTTGATTCGCAGCCAGATTCTCGTCGCGCAGGGGCGCACGCTTGCCGACCCGCTGATCGGCCTGCCGTCGCAAGAGAAGATTCGCACCAACGGTTACGCCATCCAGTGCCGCGTGACGACGGAAGACCCGCTCAATAAGTTCTTGCCGGACTACGGGCGGCTATCGCACTATCGCTCCTCCGGCGGCCCGGGCGTTCGCCTTGATGCGGGCACGGCATTTTCCGGCGCGGTCGTGACTCCGTATTACGACTCGCTGCTGGTCAAGGTCATCACCTCCGGT
>JAFLCO010000381.1 GCA_017303535.1 Planctomycetota bacterium | reverse complement strand
GTCAGCGGCCAGTGCGTTTAGTACTGGTGCCGACTGCAACGGCGGTGGCGGCGGTGGTGGAGGTGGAGGTGGTGGTGGAGGTGGCGGAGGTGAAGGCGGAGGTGAAGGCGGATAATACGCAACGGTCGCGGTATCAGTTTCTTCACTATACGGACTTGATCCGCCTACATCCGTGATCTCGTCAACGAGTTGCGTACCGTTGGCAAAGCCGTCGGTTCGATCCCAAAGACGGAAGGTTACTGATGCGTCTCCGGTCTCGTACTCGCCGGCACTAAAGCGGAGATACGTTTGGGAGTCGCCGTAGAGCAGCAGCGGCAGTTGAGATAAAGGATTCCAATTCGCCCCCCCGTCCGTCGAGAAACTCCAGGCTCCGTAGGCGTAGCTTTGCGCGTCGACGACGGCGATGCCTAGTTCGTCGCCGTCGGCGTCCGTCGCGTAGTAGGAATTGCCGCTTTGAAGAATCAGATCTCGGACCAAAATCTCCGAACTGCTGCCGTCGCTTTCTACGGCGGGCAGGGACGGATCTCCGTCGACAGGGCTCAACATCGGAGCATCATTGCCCGCGTCGATTATAGTGACGTCCGCCGCTGCGGATTCCGGATCAACGTCGTAGGTTTCGTCGGCAATGATTGAGAACGAGAGGGTCTCATCGCCTTCCGTCAATCGTTCATCGATTGCCGTGATGTCGATTGTCTTGGAGGTCTCGTTGGCCGCAAAATGCACCGGTAACGTCAGCGTCTCGTAGTCGGACGCATCCGCCTCGCCGCCTACGGCAAGTTCGACGTCGATAACCCCCGAGACGTCGCCGCTGCGCGAGACGACGATCTGCGCGGGATTCACCGAACCTTCTTGGCTAGATGAAGTCGCGACGGCAACGGCGACCAGCGGATTGCCGTCAAGCATGACCCGCGGTTGCAACGTCTCCACGGGACAATGTCGAAACGTACGAACCTTCTTACGCGCTCGACGCTCGTAGCTCCGACGCTGCCGCCGATTCAGTAAGCTCAAGCTGCATACACGTCCGAACGCCGCCAGAATCCGTTGCCAAGAACGCCAAAGGGAGCGCATAAATCCCCAAAACGCTGAGACTTTGAAGCGGAAATGGCTTGGTCGTTCGACGCTCAAGCGTCAAACGGGGTAAAACCCAGCCCCCGCAGAGATGGGGCAGAATCTACATAGCTATTCAGGGGTAAAGCAATATTTTTCTTTCAGTTTTTAAAGGCCATGTGAACTATGGCAATTCCTTGCCGTTTTCGGTCGTCGCGCCATCGGCCGCGTCGAAAGCCGGGATTGTCGATCCCGTTGTGGCCGAATCCCGCGCGGGATTCGAAAATTCGGCCGCCTCCTGCGGCGTTACACGCGGCACGTATGTCTGTGGGCTCGGCAGCGCGGATGGAGGAGGAAGCGTCATTCGGTAATCGATCATCGTCGGCCGCCATCTCCTAGTGAGCTCCAGGGCATCGGAACGAGCCTCCGTCGGCAGGGGGCCCTCATTGAGAAAGACGCCGTTGTGTTCAAGCAAGCCCCCTTTGGCTTGCTGAACTTTTTTGACCGCTTCCTCATGCGCGATGCTTGCGCGAAAGAACCGGCTTCTAGCTTCGGAAAAGCGCACTCGTGCCGCGGACCAATCTTTCATTAACGTCTTCTCCGCCTGGAAAGAAACTTGGGCGGAGTCGAAATATCGTTCGGCGGCGCCAAGCCTTTCTGCGGCGTTGGCCAGCGCGGCTTGTGAACGTGAAAGTAGCGCGACGGCTTCTCCTAACTCATGCAGGATTTCGCGTTCCTGTTCAACCAACATGGCGCGCTCGCGGGCCAGCTGCAGTTCCGCATGTCGCACGGCCGCCCAGCCGCGGCGAAATCCCAGCGGCATCTGCATCTCAAGTCCTAACTGCCATTCCTGATGGTCGAGCGAAGTGAGATCTTGCCACGCGCCGGCGAATCGCCGGCTGCTGGAACTCGTCAGGTCGTTGCCGAATCCTCGAAATCGATACGTGCCGACCGCGTCGAGATTGGGGAGCGTAAAATTCTTAGCGGCCAACAATTCCAGCTCGCGCTGTTTGATCAACCAGCGCTGCTTTCGCAATTCGGCACGACGTGAAAGCGCTTCGGCAGCCGCTTGATTCCAGTCGATCTTCCAAGCGGCCCCCGACGGAACGTCGCTAGGTCGCAAAAACTGGCCGTCGTTAAGCGGCAACCCGAGCAGCAGTCGCAACCGCCGCTCCGCGGAATATAAGCCGGCCTGACCGGTGCCCGTCGCTACGCCGGCCAGCGACTCTTCTAACTCATCTTGCGCCGCCAAAAATCGCTCATGGGCCTCCGCTTCTTGATCCGCCTCGCCCCCGGGAAGACCTTCCAAACGTTTAGCTTGAATGGAGTTAAATGCGTCCCAAGCGGCATCGCGAGCGAGCACCTTCGAGTCGAAGTCGCGAAAGGCCAAATACAAGTTCCAGTAGGCGGCTTCGACCTCGGCGACGAACTCCGTCACACCGGCTTCAAAATCCGCCAAGCTCAAATCCGCGCGGACGCGCGCCAGCAGAACGCCGTTGGAAAAGTTAAATCCGGGTTGGGCGTTAGGGCCGGCGATACGGTTGAAATCGATGCCTGCGCCCTGCAAAAGCGGTTGACGCAAGCCGGTCTCCAATTGAGTATCCCAGGCGCTGGGAAAAAGGTTTCCGGTCGCGTTGTCCGCGTCATAAGCGGTCGTGCTTTGCAGCGTGTATTGCGTGCCCGTGGCTCCGATTTTTTTCAGACCGGTTTGATAGTTCCATTGCTTTTGTTGCAAGTTACGGACGCCGCCGCCGGTGAGAATGTTATTGAGCGCTCGATCGTTATGAATCCAATTCACGTTCGACGTCCATTGCGGATCAAACAAACTGAGGGCGCCTTGAGCGCCGTAAAGCGGATCTGTTTCCGCGATCGCCGGATCGAAAACCGTCGGCACGTTCGCCGGCGCCGTCAGCACTCGTCCGCCGAGCGAACGCATGATCTCGCTACGAGTCAGCGCGATCCGCAGTGCTTCGATCAGCGTGAGATCCCAGAACTGCTCCGGCGGCGTCGACTCCATCGTTCGTGGCGCAGCAAGCTGGGTCGCGTCCACCGTCGGCGAAACGTCTAAACGCGGCGATTCGATCGCCAAGGCCGGACGGAAGAATTGTCCGCCGCCGGTCTCGGCGGGCTTGGTGCGCAGAAAGTCCCGGCATCCGACGACGCCTGTCAGACCGACCACGACCGCCAATACCGCGATGATTCCGGGGCGGCGCGCGGCGGCCTGTTTCGACGGCATACGCATATCTGTCGAAACTGAAGCGTGGGTGAGGAGAGTTTGCGGAATCTGCGGCTTCGGCAATATCGGCAAGGTTTGACGAGGAGTTGAGATTTAACGCGCCGGCAGCCCTCTCGAATTGAGACTTTGCTATTGCCGGCTGGATTGTTGCCGGCGACTTGAATGAAAGCGTCGATATCAATGCCTGAGGGCGCGACCATTTTCCGGTCGTTAACGACTGCTTTTCGGGTGGATCGAAGAACCATGTCCCGCACCTGCCTCACGACGACTGCGCTCGCCGCCGCTTCCCTCGGCGCGATATTGGTCGTGGGAGGCTACTGCGGCGCCGAGGAAATCGCGACCGCGCCGGGGAGAACTCCGTCCGCGCGAGATACCTTCGAACAGTTGCCTTCGGTTCGGCCGACGGTCGTACGTCCCGACCGTCTCCAAGACGACGGACTGGCGCGCATTCAGCTTTCAGGCGTACGCTCCCCGCACGGTAACTCGCCGGCGACGTCCGAGGGACCGACAACAGCTCGCGAAGAGCGCGCCGTCGACGTGGTCGTCCAGTGGGTGCCGCCGAACCAGCGTCATCTCCCCGTCTACTTTGAAGACGTGGCCGTCGAGCGCTACGGCCAAACGATCTGTCCGCTCGCGCAGCCCGTGATCTCCGGCGGCAAATTTTTTACACAAGCCGCTCTGCTGCCTTACCAAATGGGATTCGACGCCCCCGGCAGGCTCTCTTACGACGCGGGGCTGGCCCGCCCGGGCTCGCCGACGCCGTACGTTCGCGAGCATTGGCCGCTGTCGGCACGCGGCGCGATTTATCAAGGGGCCGCCGCGACGGGGCTCATCTTTTTTGTCAGCCCGTAGCCGCGACCGGCGGCATCTTTTCGCGAAATAGCGCTCTTTGAAACCTCGGCGGCGATGACGCCGCATGAGTTTTAAGAATAAGGCGGCTGATTTCGCAAATTTCCGACGTTACACTCAGAACATTGTCTCACCTGTCCAAGTCTTTGCTTCGCCCGCTTAATTCGGTCGGCGACTATCGATTTCATATGGATAATCCGACGCGACGCGCCGCCGAAGTGCCGCTGTCTGAACTCGTCGGCGCAGCACGCAAGCCGGGAGCCGCCTTCGCCTCTGAAGATCTCAAGAGCTTTCTTCAACAGCTGTTGAATTCGGTCGCCGAATCGTTCGGCGGCGTCGGGGGAGCCGCCTGGCTCATCGACAACGACGGCATGTCTTTGGCCGCGAAACTGCGTTTTCAAGAACCTCAATCGCCTGATGACGACGACAAGCGTGAACGGCATCGAGGTTTTTTGATCACCACGGCAGTGCAAGGAAAGACGCGCTACGTCGATCCCGGCCAGATCGCGCCGGACCTGGAATGCGAGAATCCCACGGAATACGCAATCCTGGTCGTCCCGCTGGCCGCCGCGGGAAAACTCGCAGGCATTCTGGAGTTCTTCTTCAAAGATCAGGAGGACGAGGAAACGCGGTCGCGTTTACTCCACGTCGCGGCTTCCATTCGCAGCGGCGCCGAGGATTTCTTGATGCGGTTCATGGCCGCCCAAACCGAACGCGACCGTACCGAAACCCAGGCGCTAGAAGCCTTTTCACTCCAGGCGCACGATTCTTTGGAGGTGCCTGCCACCGCGTATACGCTCGCCAACGAGATACGTAATTTCTTGCGTTGCGACCGGGTCGGCACGGCCGTCTATAGCCGGGGCGCTTGTCGCTTAGCGGCGGTCAGCGGCCAGGATCGGATCGACTCTCGTGCGAACGCCGTGCGTCGTCTCGAGGCGATTGCGCTGCTTTGCGCTCGAACGGGAGAGCCGATCCTCTGCAACGGGGCCGTGGAGGAGTCCGCTCCGGAGATCAAGCAGGCACTCTACGAATACTTGCAAGAAACGCACGCCAAGCAACTCCTCGTGGTTCCTCTCGTTCGCCCCGCGCGAACCGCAGAAGAATCGGAAGCCGTCGTCGTTGGCGCGCTGACTGTCGAGTGCTTCAACAGCGTCGTTTCGACGGCTTTGCTCAGATCGCGCCTCGAGCGAGTGACTCCGCATGCGGGACTTGCGCTCGCCAATGCGCTGGACTTCGAATGGCCCGTATTGCCTGCAGTGGGTCGGGCCGTGCACCGCAGCCGTCTGCGACGAATGCTGAAGAACACCAAGTTGGTCGCCGTGCTGGCGGCGACCTTGACGCTTGTTATCGGCCTGTTGGTCTTTTATCCGACCGACTTCAATCTGCAGGCCCCGGGTAAATTGCAGCCGGTCGTGCGGCGTGAGGTGTTCGCCGAGACGGAAGGAACGGTTCATCGGGTCCACGTCAAGCACGGCCAAGACGTGAAGCGCGGAGAACTCTTGGTCGAACTCGTCGACTACGAGCTCAACGTCGCCGAGGCGGAGGTCGTCAAGCAGATCCAAGAGACCACGCAGGAGATCGCCAACACCGAACGAGAGCTCAACGACGCTCAGCGTGCCGGCGCCGTCGAGCGAGGCAAGATCACGGCCCGCAGAGCCACGGCCGTCGAACGGCTTAGAGGGTTGCGTGCTCAAGCGGCCCTGTATACCGAAAAACGCCGTCGGCTCCAGGTCGTCAGCCCGATCGACGGACGCGTGGCGACCTGGAATGTCGCCGAGTTGCTGATGATGCGTCCCGTCCGACCGGGGCAGGTCCTCCTGTCGGTTGCGGACCCCGGCGGAGATTGGGAGTTGGAAGTTCGCCTACCCGAGAGGCGGCTTGGGCAC
>JAFLCO010000380.1 GCA_017303535.1 Planctomycetota bacterium | reverse complement strand
CGTGAACTGCACCTCTTCCCCGGTGTGGAAATTTCGGTACAGGGAGGCTTTCACCTGCTGGCGATCTTCGACCCGTGACCTTTACCCGACGCTTTGCGACCTCTGCAGCGTTCCGCCGCCGCAAGGTTTGGAAGGCTTGAGCCTGCGACAGGTGCTCGGTTCGCCGACGGCCCAGATTCGCCAAGGCGCTTTTACTCAGCACCCGCGGCCAAATTATTTTGACCGCACCGAGAAAGGCGTGCCCGAAGCGATGGGCTACGCCGTGAAAACCGAGCGTTCGCGATACGTGGAATGGCGCGAGTTCGGCACCGATAAGATTATTGCCCGTGAACTTTACATTCACAAAGACGATCCGGGCGAACTCAAAAACGTGATCGACGACCCGCGCTATCAAGGGGAAGTCGACCAAGCGGCGAAGCTGGTGCAGAAGCAGTTCCCGGTGAAGCCGATCACGCCGTAACCGCTGCTCGGGGGTGCCACTGGTGGCTCGTCCACCAGTGCTTCTCCGGCCGCTTACTCTACCGTTCCCTGCAACTCGCGAATAAACTTCACGCCGGGATTACCTCCCTTGCCCGTGAGATATTCGGCCACGTACCGCATACGGTCACGTGGCTTTTCGGGCACCTGGAAATTGTCTCCCTTTTGCAGAATCGGGCGGTGTTCGGTAACACCCCCAAACTCGCGTGTACCGGCCGCTTGGCAAGGAAACCAATACCCCTTTCCTTCTGCGTCTTCGAGATAAAACTCCGGATAACAGTGATCCGGCACCCACACGATGCGAGCCGGAATGTTGTTCGCCCGGCACAAGGCGATAAACAGCGAACTCAGTTCTTCGCAGTCGCCCGTACGGTCTTGCAAGGCTCGTAGAGCGCCCTTGATCGGGCCGTTGACGTATTCGACGTTTTCACGCGTCCAATCGTAAAGCGCTTCGACCTTCTTCCAGGCGGTGTCATCCTTATGCGCCAGCATGACCTCGCGAGCCACGCCGCGAATCTTCGTGTGCGTGCTCTCGATCATCGGGCTCGGCAACAAGTACTGCCGCATTTCTTTGGACAACTTCTTGTCGTTCGGCAACACATAGATGCTCGTATCCGCCGGCGGGGTTTGCGAGAAGCGGCGAATTTCCAGAGTCACCAAAGCCTTGGCTTCGTCCCCCGGCGCGATGTACGGCATCGTGCAAAGCATCTGCTTGACGCTACCGCCGAGCGTGCGGTAGTCGACCTTTTGCACGTTGGGCGACATATCTTCGCTGACGACTTGCACCGTCTGCTCGGGCCAGTCGATCGGCACGGGCGCCGTGGCGTAAATGCCGGTGCACGCACCCCCTTTCGCCGTGACGATCATGCCGATCTGGTAGCGCTGCGTCAGCGATTTGGCGAGTTGCGGTCCGCGACCGTCGGGCACGGCCCCGAACTGCGTTGAACTCGGCGCCGATGATGTCGCGGCCGCCGGCGCAGTCGAACCAAATCCCGGCACGGCGCCGCCGGTACCAAACGCGTTGCTTGAAGGCGTTGTAGGCTGAGGGGCTCCGGCCGTACCGGAAGCTGGACTCGTCGGCTGCGCAGCGACAGGCCCAAATGCCTGACCTCGCACGACCGTCGAACTAGCCGAACCCAGTACGAGTGAAATGACGCAGGCGACGGCAAAGCGGGCGATTTTCACAGGCCGAGTCTCCCAGCGAGCAAACCGGCCTCCAAGATTGCCGAATATGAAACGTGGCTCCAAGCTATCTAGTTTACCTCATTGCGTAACGGAAATTCCGCCTGATCGGCCTGCGGAGAAATGGGCGGCCGCCGTAGCATTCGTAACACCTTTCACGGTCCGACTTTGTGCACCGCCGAACACACCTGCAGCGACGCACCGGAGTTTGACTCGACACCTTACGCTTCTATAATTCGCCCGACGAAACCCATTGTTAGGCAAATACTTGCGCGCATTCTGCGAATACCCTTTTGCGTGGATTCTGGCACCTTGTAAGGTCGCTGTCGCGGCCGTTTGCCGCGGACGTCAACGGAGGCACGTTCGGCCTGTGATGAAGTTTCCGAATCGATCGGCGGCCGTGTCAAAAGCCAAAATTCGTCGTCTTACGACGGCCCGGCAAGTTGTCGCCGCGGCCACTTTGGGGCTGTTCGTACTCGGCCAATTGGCCCCGCTCGTTACCGCTCAGCAGCCGGCGCGTGCGCAAGCCGCCGACGCTAAACCGGCCGCCGAAGATGCCAAACCGAAGGCCGGCCCCAACGGCGAAGCTCGGGTCGGCAAGTATCTTCGCATCGGCGCGCCGATAACCGACCAAGTCCGCAATCGGGTTCGCCGCACGGTCGAGACGTTTGTCGATCAGACGAAGAAGCGCGGCCAATGGCCGGTGCTGATTTTCGAAATCCAGTCAGGCCGGACGGATTTCGGTGCCGCCGCGGACTTAGCCAAGTATCTCACGGGCCCGAGCCTCAACGGCGCGACGACCGTCGCCTACGTTCCCAAGTCGCTCACTGGGCACGGCGTGCTCGTCGCGCTGGCGTGCAACGAGATCGTCATCCACAAAGACGGCATCAACGAAACGACCGAGATCGGCGACGCCGGAGCGTTCGACGCGACCGTCGACCAAACGATGCTCGCCGGCTATCGACAGACGGCCGATGCCCGCAAGACCGTGCCGCTGCCGATCGTGCTCAAGATGCTCGACAAGAACCTGGAGCTGCTGCAGGTCGAAACGGAAACGAGCCGTGAGTTCGTGCTGCGCGCCGATTTAGAGGAACTGAAGAAGCGTAAGGCGGTCAGCGAGCCGAAGGTCGTCGTCGCCGCCGGTCGTCCCGGTTTGTTTACCGCCGCTCAAGCGCAAGAGTTGGGGATCGTCGCGGCCGCGGTCACCGATCGGGCCGAACTCATGCAACAGCAGGGCCTGCCGCGTAACGCGCTGGAGGAAGATCCTTCGATCGACGGCGATTGGCGCACCGTCCGCATCGACGTTAAGGGCGCCATCAAAGACGAAGACATGGCCCGGCGGATGAAGACGCTGGAAGATCAGACGCGCGAGCACGATGCGAACTTCATCTGCGTTTACATCGACAGCCCCGGTGGCTCGTTTTCCGGCAGTTCCAACCTGGCCAACGCCCTTAAATCGTTGGAGCCGAACAAGCGCCGCACGGTCGCCTACATTCCGAAACAGGCTCGCGGCGACGCGGCCCTGATCGCGCTGGCGTGCGACCAAATCGTCATGGGTCCCGACGCGCAACTCGGCGGCAGCGGCGAAGCGGCCGTCGGGGAAGACGTCGTCAAAAACTATGAGTTGACCTTCCGAGAAGTCGCGGCCGCGAAATTTCATTCCCCGGCGCTGGCCGCGGCCATCGTCAATCCCGAGATCGAGGTCTTCCGCTACACGCGTAAAGACACCGGCCTGACCGATTTCTTCACCCCCGACGAACTCGCCGAACGCCCCGACGCCGCCCAATGGCAACAAGGGGAACGAATTCACGCTCCGCCGCATAATTTTATGATGTCCGGCACGCGAGCCAAAGAACTCGGCGTGGCCCTGGAAACCGTCGGCGACTTCAACGACTTCAAAGCCCTCTACGGCCTGAGCGACGACCCGCGCTTGATCGAGCCGAACGTCGCGATGCAGCTCATTGAAGCGCTCAACAGCCCGGGCCTAACTCTCTTGCTGTTGCTCATCGGAGGGGCTGCCCTTTACGCCGAGTTGCACACGCCGGGCGTCGGCGTCGGTGCGTTTATCGCGGCCGTCTGCTTTGTGCTGTTCTTTTGGAGCAAGTACCTCGGCGGCACGGCAGGCTGGTTGGAAGTGTTGCTCTTCGCACTCGGCACGATTTGCATCTTGATCGAGATCTTCGTCTTCCCCGGCGTCGGCATCTTCGGCCTCGGCGGCGGGTTGCTCGTTATCGGCTCGCTGGTGCTGGCGAGCCAAACCTTTGTGCTGCCGAAGAACGAATATCAGATGGAGCATCTGCGGACGACGCTCTTGGTGATTGTCGGGGCGATCGGCGGCACGCTCGTCGCCACGACGGTCATGCGGCGCTACTTGCCGCACGCGCCGATGTTCAATCGGATGTATCTCGCTCCGCCGTCGGGCGAAGAACTTACGGAACTCTCGCGGCGTGAATCGCTGGGCGCCTTCGAGCACTTGGTGGGCACGCGCGGTACGACGACGACGCCTTTGGTCCCCGGTGGCAAGGCGCGCTTCGGCGATCAGTTGGTCGACGTCGTGAGCGACGGCGATTTCATCGACCGCGGCCTCGCCGTAGAAGTAGCAGAAGTACAAGGCACGCGCGTGGTCGTTCGCGCGGTTTCCGTTTAGGTGACTCACCGCCTCTGATTCGCCGCCGCCCTCGATTGTCGCTAGAATAGACGCGTCAGAGGTTTTCCGGGGCACAGAGTTTCGCACATGTCGTTGTTGGCTTGGGCCGTGGCGCTGATGGCGCTCGGCCTCGTGATCGTCGTCGTCGAGATGTTTCTTCCCAGCGGCGGCGTGTTGGCCGTGATTTCGGCCGCATCGATCGTGGCGTCGATCGTTATGGCGTTCAAACACTCGTCGGAAGCCGGTCTGGGCTTCATGACCCTGGCCGTGCTCGGCACGCCGCTGTTGTTGGTGCTTGGCTTCAAGTTTTGGCCGCGCACGCCGCTCGGCCGACGCATCTTGCTTGATGTGCCGACGGGCGACGACGTGCTGCCCGACGTCGAACTACGCCGCCAACTGAAGGAACTCGTCGGCCGTATCGGTACCGCGAAAACGCTAATGCTTCCCAGCGGCCCGGTGGTGATCGGCAACGTGACTTACGACGCCCTCAGCGAAGGCACCGCCGTCCAGGCCGGCGAGCGTGTCAAGGTCGTGGAAATCCGCGGCACGCGCATCGTCGTCCGCCCGACGGACGAAGACCTTCCGCAACAAGCGACGCTTGATCCCAACGACCCGCTCAATATCCCGATCGACAAGCTCGGTCTGGAACCGTTCGAGCGGCTGACATAACTCGTGCGACGCTCGCCTCAGACGAACTTCAGCAGGGCGTAGCTCTTCTTGCCGCTGCGAAGGACCATGGTCGCTTCACCGGCGAGATGTTCAGCCGTCAGCAACGTGGCGGGGTCGTCGACGCGACGATTGCTCACGTAGGCCCCTCCTTGTTGCACAGCCCGGCGAGCGTCTCCCTTCGATTTCGCCAATCCGGCCGCAACGAGCGCATCGACGATGTTCAAGCCGGCGTCCAAGCCGGCGCGCGGCGATTCGCGGCTTGGAACGTCGGCGAATATTTCGTTCAGTTCGGCGTCGCTCAACTTATCGATCTCGGCGCCGAAGAGAATCTGCGAGGCCCGCTTCACTTTCGCGAGTGCTTCTTCGCCGTGTACCAGCTTCGTTAACTCTTCGGCGAGCTTTTGCTGACTCTCTCGTTTGCCGGGGTTCGCCGCGCGGGCCGCATCGAGGGCGTCGAGTTCTTCGTAACTGAGGTCCGTGAACAACGCCAGGCACTTCGCCACGTCCGCATCGGCCACGTTGATCCAGTATTGGTAGAACGTGTACGGCGAAGTCTTTTCCGGCGAAAGCCAAACCGTGCCGGTTTTTTCCGACTTCCCCATCTTCCGACCTTCGCTGTCGGTCAGCAGCGGGCAGGTCATGCCGAACAGTTGTACGCCGCGCATCCGCCGGGCCAGGTCGATGCCGGCCGTGATGTTGCCCCACTGATCGCTGCCGCCGACCTGCAGTTCGCAGCCGTGCGTCTCGTTGAGTTTCACAAAGTCGTAGGCCTGCAGCAGCATGTAGCTAAACTCGGTGTAGCTCAGGCCGGCATCAGAGCCGAGCCGAGCCTTCACCGAATCTTTGGCCAGCATCGTGTTGACGGAAAAGTTCTTGCCGACGTCGCGCAAGAAATCGAGGTATGAGAACGGGCCGATCCAGTCGAAGTTGTTGAGCAACAGCGCGCCGCGAGGTCCGTCGAAGTCGAGGAACTTGCGCATTTGCGCCCGCATCCCTTCGACGTTGGCCGCGAGCGCGTCTTTCGTCAACAGGTTGCGTTCGTCGCTCTTACCGCTGGGGTCGCCGATCATGCCGGTCA
>JAFLCO010000038.1 GCA_017303535.1 Planctomycetota bacterium | reverse complement strand
GGCTGCGCGCTGCATTCCGGTACGGCGGTTGCTAAACTGGCGGTTGCCCGCCTTTCGTTCACCCCGCCACCGTTCGCCGGATTCCCGCCATGCGAAGTCGCTTGTTCGCCGCCGCCGTGTTCGTCGTATTTTTGCCGACTCTGTTGGGGGCCGATTGGCCGCAATGGCGCGGGCCGAATCGCGACGGGGCCGCTCCGGAGTCGCCGTCGCTGATCACGGCACTGCCCGAGGGCGGTTTGACGCCGACCTGGTTGAGCGAGCCGCTACCGGGCGGCGGAGCAGGGGGTTGGGGGAGCCCGATCGTCGCCGGCGGGAAGGTCTATCTCTTTACGCATCACAAGTCGCTCAAGCCGGGCGCTACGGTGCCCAAGAAGAAGTTTCCCTACTTGGCCGACGATAAGCGGGGCGGCATGTCGCCGGCCGAATACGAGGAGTACGAAAAGAACCGACGTGCGGAAGACGCCGAAATTGCCAAGCTCTACGCGTTTCAAGAAACGGTCGTCGCGTTGGACATTGAGAGCGGCAAGACCATGTGGCGCAGCGACGTGCCGAGCATTTATACCCGGTTCGTTCACTCGGGCACGCTCGCTCATCACGACGGCAAGCTTTACATCCTCGGCGCCGGCCTGAAGGCGCGCTGCGTCAGCGCGGCGGACGGCAAGCAGATTTGGGAAACGCAACTGCCCGGCGACTTCGCCGATGAGTTTTATTCGTCGAGCTTTCTGATCGCCGACGGCGCGGCGCTCGTGTTCGCCGGCAAGCTCTTCGGGCTCGACGCGGCGGACGGCAAGCTCTTGTGGGAAGGGACAGACAAGATGAAGGGGCAGCACACAAGCCCCGTCGCTTGGAAGAATAGCGGCAAGGAACTGGCGATCGCCAACGTTTCGGGCGGTGACACGATCGGTTTTGAGCCGCGCACCGGCAAGGAACTGTGGCGTGTGAAGTCGGAAGCCAACGCTTCGACGCCGGTGGTGATCGGCGATCGCATGATCACTTACGGCGGTAGCCGACGCAGCGGGATGCGATGCTTCAAACTTGCGGCCGACAAGGCCGAAGAGCTTTGGAACTACCAACGCGCCGGCGACAAAGGGAGCAGCCCCGTGGTCGTGGGCGGGGCCGTGTATGTGCAAGGGGAGAAGCGGCTGGCGTGCGTCGACATCGAGACGGGGGACGAGTTGTGGAGCACGACGCTCGACTTGGCGTCGCCGCAATACACGTCGCTCGTGGCGGCCGACGAGAAGGTGATCTACGCCTTCGACGGCCTGACCTGCTTCGCGGCGGACAAAAATGAGTTTCGCCCGCTAATCGAAGTGAAATTCAACAAAGCCGGCTTGATGGCCTCGGAAGATGCTCAGCGCAAACTCCTGAAGCTAGACGAAGTGGAACGGAAGCCGAACGGCTTGGAGGAATCGACGAAGATTTACCAACGCGAGATCGGCAATCAAGGCCCGCTGCCGTGCACGTCGCCGGCGGTCGTCGACGGTCGGCTGGTGATTCGACTGCGCGACCGTGTGGCGTGTTACGACTTCCGCGCCGGGGCGACGCCGCAAGCCGGGGCATCGACGCCAAGCTCCGGAGAATAACGACAGCCGTCGGGCCGAATGTTTCGGTCGCAGCGGTTCGTTCGCATTCACCGTTAGAGGGCGAAGTGAAAACGACCGAGGCGAAGGAGCGGGCGATGGCGACGGCAATTTGTCGGTGGGCGGCGATCGTGCTTTTTGTCGGGCTCGCGGGGGTGCGGTCGCTCGAAGCGGCTGAGCCGGCGGTCGATCTTCACGAGGCGATCGCCGCCGGCACGGTCGAGGCCAAGGTCATCGCCCGCGATGCATATCATCTGCGGGTGTTCTTGAAGAATCCCGCCAAGACGCCGCTCACCGTGGAAATCCCGCCGGTGTTGGCGGCGCGACCCGTTTTGGCTCAGGCGGTGTTGGCACAGCAGAACTTCTTCAACCCGGGCGGGCAGAACGGCTCGTCGATCTTCGGGCAGGGACAACAGTCGAACAACAACCAGACTCAAGCGGTCAGCGGCGGTGCGCCGTTCATGAGCTTGAGTTCGAGCATGAACTCATCGGGGCAGGGTCCGAACAACCAGCCGGGCGGGGCCGTGTTTGCCATTCCGCCGGAGAGCGTGCGGGAATTTCGCGTGGGCACCGTGTGCGTGGAGCACGGCAAGCCGAACCCGCGCAGCATCATCAAGTACGAACTTGTGCGGCCGGAAGAGGTCGGGGTGGGGCCGGAACTTCAAGAGGTTCTGATCGCGGCTCGCGGCGGCAAGCTCGATCGCGACGTCGTACAAGCCGCGGCTTGGCACTTGGCCAACGACAAGACTTGGGACGAACTCGGCAAGATGTCGACCTGGGTCGCGCTGAATGCCCGAGCGCCGATCTTCAAAAGCTCGGAGTTGGCCGCAGCGAAGCAACTTGTGGCGGCGGCGGAGAAACGCGTGGCGAGTCGCAGCACGAGCGAGCGGCGTGCGAAGGTGGCGGCGATCGAAACACCGGCGGACGATCTCGCGTTGCCGGTTTCGGCACGGAAGCGGCTGTAGCACGGGTGGACGAGCCACCCGTGGCACGCGACATCGCCTTAGGCCGCGAAGACCGGGGCCTGTTGGGCGTGAACCTTGTTGCCCGACTCGGCGGCCGTTTCGAAGGCTTCTTGACCGCGATTCATCAAGGCTCCGGCGTCGTCGCAGCGGGCAATCTCGGCCAAGCCGAAGCTGGCGGTGAAGTGCAGATCGGCGAGCCCGTCGAACGGCAGTTTGCACTTTTCGACGGCTTGACGGATGCGTTCGACCTTTTGCATGGCCTCGCCGGAGGTGACTCCTGCTAAGACGATGGCGAACCGATCGTCGTCGACCCGGGCCAGCATTTCCTGGTCGCGAAGCAGCGACTTGAGGAACTGCGCGACGGCCCGCAATACGACGTTGCCGGCTTCATGACCGTGGCGCGAGGTGATCGAGGCGAACTGATCGACGCCGCAGTAGAGGATCGTCACCGGGGCTTGATACTTGTGGTGCTGCTCGACGCGGCGGCGGACGTCTTCCGCGAAGGCTTCACGGTTCGGCAGGGCGTGCAGAGGGTCTTTTTCGTTGATGGCCCGCTCGGCCGATTTGGGTTCGGTCTTCGCAGGTGCGGCCGTCGGTTCGCCGCCGTGCTTCACGAGGTTCTTACCGTCGTGGAGGTGGACGCAGTTGCGGCCGGCCTTCTTCGAAGCGTAGAGGCCTTGATCGGCGCGGGCGATGATCGATTCGGCGTCTTCGCCCGGTAAGGCTTCGGCGATACCGCCGCTGCAGGTGACCTTGAGTTGTTGGCCCGAAACTTCGACCAGCATCCGCTCGATGGCCGTGCGAGCCCGTTCGGCGGCCAGGATCGCACCCGGGGCTTCGGTGGCGGGCAGGATGACGGCGAACTCTTCCCCGCCGTAGCGGCAGACGAGGTCGACGTCGCGCATGACCATCGAGAGGGTGCAGGCGACGTGGCACAGCACGTCGTCGCCGGTTTGGTGGCCGTACGTATCGTTGAACTTCTTGAAGTGGTCGATGTCGAACAGGAGGAGCGATACCGGAGTGCGGTACCGTTGAAACTCCGAGACGCGGCGTTGGATTTCGTCGTCGAAAGCCCGGCGGTTCAGCGCGCCGGTCAGCGCGTCGGTACGGGCCATTTCCATTTGGCTTTGCAGTGCCGCGGCCTGCTCGGCGAGCTTGGCTTCGGCCGAACGAAGTTCGTTCTGCAGTTGCTCGTTGGCTTGCGTGACCTTCGAGACCGCGGCCAGCACCGCTGCCTCAAGATCGACAGAGCCTTCCACGGCGGCGCCGCTCAGTTCTTCGTTGATTTGCTTGACCCGGGCGTTGTGCTCGCCGACGTCGTGCCCGATGCGACCGGTCAGTCGATAGACCTGTTGCATCGCTTCTTGGATCTTTTTGGAGTCTTCGCGTTGCTTTTCCTTGAGCGCTTCCATTTCGGCGTTGTCGCCCGAGTCCGCGACGACTTGCGGCTTCGCCGGTCCGGCGAAAAGCCAAACGGCGGCGGCGCCGAAGAGGAACTGAACGATGGCAACGATTGCCAGGATATCGATGCCGAATTGGTAGCTTTGGTCCATGATTGGGCCGGTCCGCTGAAGATCTTCCAAGCTCTGCGCAGGTCGCCCGCTGCGCCGGGTTGCCGAGAGTTCGGCTAGAGACATTTAGGTTAAAACTGGGGGTCTGCAAAATTCGGTGTGTGGTTTTCTGTAGTCGGCCGTGTTTTTTCCGAAATCTTTCCGGCTGCGACGGCTGTAGCGAATCTGCCGGGCCGGAAGCACGCGGAACCTACGGCTTGGCGGCGTCTGCGATTCGGGCCGAGTCTACGTCGTGTGACCTTACGGCGGTTTGCTGGACTGCCGCCCCTACCACCGCCATAATGCTTATTGTCACCCTGCTGGTTTTCGGGAGCCGTCGGGAATGCGGTGCACTGCGGTGGTTCTGGCGGTCGAAACGGCCGGCGCTCGAGACGTCATCTGGCTGGTCGCCGGCTTCGCGATCGCCGTCGCCGTCGGCGTGTACCTTGTGGGCAAAGTGCGCGGCGCGTATCGAGAAACCGATGTGCCGGATACGAATTTGCTCACGAACTTTCGAGAATTGCATGCGCGGGGTGAGCTATCCGATGAGGAATACCGAACTATAAAGGCACAGCTAGCGACGAAGATTCGCGAGAAGCTCTTGGCCGATGCGGAGTCGAACGAAAAGATCGACTTTGCGGATAAGCCGGAGCCTGCCGACTCCTAGTCGCAGACTACTGGTCGAAAGGGCGTGCGGTTGCCGGCGTGACTGTCGAAGCTGCCGGCTTCGTCGCCATGAATGCATGAGTCTGCGATCGAAAGACGGATTTCCTTTGGGAAGAGGAAAACCGTCGGCCGGCTGCGACGTATTAGATGCGTCGCCCGGATGGTTCCGGACAGGGAAGGCCTGCGGGTCGAAAGGGTATCGACCGCTCGAGCGATAACTTGCGGATTATTCTCGTAAGCTTGCCGACCATTAAGGGCGGCGATCTTCGGGAGAGACGAAAGGAATAGGCATGCCTTCAGGACGGGATCTCACGGGCGGGCGACGCAGCGCAGGGACGACCAAGAAGAACGCGTTCTGCTCGTTCTGTCGCAAGAGCTATCGCGACGTCGGGCCGCTGGTCGAAGGGCCGGGCGACGTCTACATCTGCGGCGAGTGCATCGAGCTCTGCCAGTCGATCCTCGACCAAGAACGGCGCCGCCGCGGCACCGGCAAGCCGCTCTTCAACCGAATTCCGCCCCCGCGCGAAATCATGAGCAAGCTCGACGAATATGTCGTCGGGCAAGATCAGGCCAAGAAGGTCCTTTCCGTCGCGGTGCATACGCACTACAAGCGCCTGCAAGTCGGCGCCGAAGGGGGCACGGCCAGCGACGTCGAAATTGATAAGTCGAACATCCTGATGATCGGCCCGACCGGCAGCGGCAAAACGTTGCTCGCTCGCACCTTGGCACGCTTGCTCAACGTGCCCTTTGCCATCGGCGACGCCACGACGCTGACCGAAGCCGGCTACGTCGGTGAAGACGTTGAGAATCTGCTGCTCAAGCTCCTGCACGCGGCCGACTTCGATCTGGAGTCCGCCCAACGCGGCATTCTCTACATCGACGAAATCGATAAGATCGGCAAGACGAGCAACAACGTCTCTATCACCCGCGACGTGTCGGGCGAAGGCGTCCAGCAAGCCCTGCTCAAGATGCTCGAAGGCACCGTCGCCAATGTGCCGCCCCAGGGAGGCCGCAAGCATCCCGAGCAGCAGTACATCCAGATGGACACCTCGAACATCCTGTTCATCTGCGGCGGGACGTTCGTCGGGCTGGATAAGATCATCAGCAAGCGTCTCGGCAAGAAGACGATCGGCTTCAGCCAGGGCTCGGTCCGTAACCAGTCGGCCGAAGAGCAAGAGGTCGGGCAACTGCTCTCGCAAGTCACGAGCGACGACTTGGTCGAGTTCGGCCTAATCCCCGAGCTCTGCGGCCGGCTCCCGGTGCTAGCGCCGCTCCGCCCGCTCGACGTCGATGCCCTAATGAAGGTGCTGGCCGAACCGCGCAATGCGATCGTGCGTCAGTACCAGAAACTCTTCGAGATGGAGAGTGCCGAACTCGAGTTCACCGAAGACGCCGTGCGAGCGATTGCCAAGAAAGCCCACGAAAAGTCTACCGGTGCTCGCGGCCTGCGGACGATCATCGAAGAGATGATGCTCGACATCATGTTCGAACTGCCGGAGACGGGTGCGGGCCGCCGCTACGTGGTCACGCCGGAAGTGGTCATGGGCCACGCCAAGCTCTTCCCGGTCGGCGAAGCCAAGGCCAAGTCGGCCTAGTTCATCAAAACAAGTCGACGCAACGTTCAAGCTCGGGGCCGCGCGGGTCAAACCGCGATCGAACCGCCGAGAAGTCAAGTTGCGTCGCGATTACGAGCCCGAGCCGGTAACCAATCCGGCCGGGCTCTTTTCGTTTTCGGTCGCGGATATGATCGGCGGGTGGCTGGGGCATAGCGAAGCGGTGCCCCAGTGCGATAGCGCCCCTTAGGCCCCTTAGCCCTCGCGCGTCATCCGGCCGCGCGAGAAGCCGCTGTCGGACGGCGCTCGGTACCGCACGTCGAGCAGTTCGCTTTCTTGCGGCTTCGACTCCCGTTTGATCGACCGCATTCCCAGATCGAGCATTGTGCTCGTGAGCAACGTTCGCTCCACCGGATACGGCGCTCGGCCGGTCGCGATAAATCGTTCGATGTTCCACATCAGGCCGTCGAAGAAGTTGGCTCCCGGCGGCGCGGGGAGCACGAAGTGCGTGCTCAGCGGCCGGTCGCGTCCGTCGACACGCCCGGCGAACGAAAACTCGCTCACTTGTTCGATGAGGTTGATCGCCGCCCCGCGCGTGCCGTCGGCGTATTCGATCAATAGGGCCTGAGGATTGCGAACGTTCTCGCGAACGTCGCCCGTATTGTTCGACGGATTGCGGGCCAGCGCCGCCTCAAGTAGTTCCCACGACCAGAGCCCTTCATCGCCGGCTTTCCACACGGCCGAGCCCGTCAGACCGGTCACTCGGCGCACGCCGGTCTCGCCGCCGCGGCGTCGTTCCATCAGGCATTGCAGCGTTTCCAGAGCGTGGAAGAAGTAGATTTCCGCCGGCCCGCGATCGAAGCCGAACGCCACGAGGCCTTCTTTCAGCGCAGTATCAACGGGCGGCTCAAGCTCCGGCCGGCGCCACGTCACGGGCAACGACGAACCAGCCATCAGGCCGAACTTAAGCCGCTTGGCCGTATCGTACATTTCGCGAGCCCGCGCGGCATCGTACGAAAGATGCTTGTCGACGAATACCGGCACGCTCCGGCCGGCGGCCTCGAACACTTTCACGATTTCCTGAAACAGTTCGTAGCGCGGATAGAGCACCTGATCGAACTCGTTCGTCTTGTAGTCGCCGTGCTCCACGACGAGCAACACCGCATCGACGTCGAGCTTCCCCGAAGGCCCCAAAGCTTCGACAGGCGTCTTCACGACCTCATAGCCGTACCGTTTCGATTCCTCGCGCGACATATCTTCGGCCGGATACTGATCGTTGAACATCCGCACAAGTTGCATGTCGGGCTGGTGGTGAAAGCCCTCGCGGTCGTAACCGTGCAGAATTCGCCGCCCGAGATGATACGCGTGCGAACGGAAGCGGTAGATCGAGTTGATCATCGCAACGCGCTTCGGCGGACGGTTCGATCGCGCGGCGGATTTCAAACCCGGCTCGGCTGCAACAAGAGAGCCGTTTGCAAACAGCGCGGCCGCGGCAGGCAAGCTGCCCAGAAAATCACGACGATTCACGGCCATGACGAAAGCCTCCGCAGGGTGGTCGACCTGTGGAGATTCTAATCTGCCGTCGCGGCAATCGCTAACTCGGCGTCGCGCCGCCGAGTTCCTTGCGAAGCTCGTGAAGCCCTTCGACGCAAATCTCGAACTCTTCGCTCAAGCGCTCCAGCACGGGACCGGCCACGGCCTGTTCATCCAAGGGCTCGATCTCGGCGGCGATTGAGTACGCGATTTTGCCCTGCTCGCGATAGTCGAGAAACTTGTCGAACCGGCTCCGGTTCTGGCGGGCTTCCAGAATGTCCGGGTAGAGGCCCGTCCAGAAGAGCGTGAAGTCGCCGATGTGCCGATGGGCCTCGCGTCGGGCTTCGCCGACTCGCGCCGCGGCCTCAAGCATCATTTCCGTCACTTCTTCGAGCCGTCGACCGACCGGATCCCGCAGCCGATAGATACTGTCGAAATGAATGAACCGGCCCAGCAGGCCGGAGACGTAGTCGACCAGCGGCGGGTCCGCCAGCCCGAGCCGTGTTTCAAACACGTACTCCGTCAGACCGGCGAAAAAGCGATCGGGCGAGACCTGCGAACGAATCGGATCCATCGGCATCAACCTCCGGCGGGCGAGGCGCCACTGCGATCTCGACGACGAGACCGCAATAAACAATATCGGATCGAACCCCTATCCGAAGTTTAGGCAGCGGTCAGAAATCGGGTCAAGATCGCATCGGCCTGCGGAAAAACGCGGGCGAAATACGTTGGCGCGGGCGTTAAATCCCTGCGTTCCGGCTGACAAGCCCACGCTGCGGCTGACGAGACAGTGCAACGACCGTGCCGACTAATTCAGGGCTGCCAGGAGCGAGGCGACGTACGCTCCGACGTCGTTGAGCACCTTGGCACGCGGTTCGGTCGCGGCGGCCGCCACGCGTCGCACAAGGGCCGAGCCGACGATCAGCCCGTCGGCGGCGGGGGCCAGGAGCTTCACATGCTCCGGCGTGCTGATGCCGAAGCCGATGCAAATCGGCAGCTCGGTCTGCGACCGCATCCAATTCACGTTGTCGATCAAGCCCGGCGGCAGCTGCGTGCGCTCACCGGTGATGCCTGTGACGGAGACGTAATACAGGAACCCGGTCGAGCGTTCGGCGATCCGCTTGGCACGGTCGCGGGGCGTCGTCGGCGTCACCAGTTGAATGAGGCTGAAGTCTTCTTTGCGACAGAGTTCGGAAAACTCAGCCGACTCCTCGACCAGCAAGTCGGGCACGATCGCCCCGGCGATGCCGGCCGCCTTCGCATCGGCCACATACTTGGCCAACCCGTGGCGATAGATAATCGCATAGCTCACCATCGTCACGACCGGAACGCGGTTCTTCTCGTGAACCAACGTCGGCGCCACTTCGCCGGCCGTTTTCAAAATGTCAGCCAGCTTCACCTTCTTTTCGAGCGCTCGCGTGTACGACGCCTGAATCACCGGGCCGTCGGCGATCGGATCGCTGTACGGGACGCCGAGTTCGCAAAGATGAGCCCCGCGCTTGGCCAGTTCCTTCAACACTTCGGCGGTGAACGGTAGATCGGGATCACCGGCCGTTAAGAACGGCATCAGAGCCTTCTTGCCTTCGGAACGGAGCCGGCGAAAAGTTTCATCAACGAGTGACATGGGAGCGTTGGAATTCTCAAAGAAGCAAAAACATAGAAACCATTTAGCCGCGGAGCTTGCCTCCGCGCGCGGCGCCGACTGACGACGGCGCAACTATTCCAACTTCATCCCCTTCAATCGGGCAACCTCAAACGCATCTTTATCGCCGCGCCCGGAAAGACAAATGACCACGATCTCATCCGGGCCGCGCTTCCGCGCCTCTTCCATTCCCTTGGCAATAGCGTGCGAGCTTTCCAAGGCCGGCAAGATTCCTTCGCTGCGCGCCATCGCGTCGAAGGCCTCCAGCGCCTCAGAGTCTTCGCAGTAGGTGTAACGTACGCGGCCGGCGTCTTTCCAATAGCTATGCTCCGGTCCGACGCCCGGGTAATCCAAACCAGCCGACACGCTGTGAACGTCCGACGTCTGGCCGTCTTCGTCCTGCATGACGTAGCTGAAGCTGCCGTGCAACACGCCCGGCGTACCGTGCGACAACGGCGCGGCGTGATCTCCGGGCTTCGCGCCGCGTCCGCCGGCTTCGACGCCGACCAACTCCACCGACTTATGTTCGACAAACGGGTAGAACATGCCGGCCGCGTTGCTGCCGCCGCCGACGCAGGCGACGACGCAGTTCGGCAACCGGCCGAATTGGGCCTGCGACTGTTCGATCGTCTCGCGGCCGATGACCGATTGGAAATCGCGAACGATCCGCGGGAACGGGTGCGGCCCGACCACGGAACCGATGATGTAGTGCGTGGTCTCGACACTCGACATCCAGTCGCGCATCGCTTCGTTGATGGCGTCGCGCAGGGTTCGCGAACCGGTGGTCACCGGCCGGACCTCGGCGCCGAGCATCCGCATGTTGAAAACGTTCAGCTTCTGCCGGCGAATGTCTTCTTCGCCCATGTAGACGATGCACTCGAGCCCAAAGCGGGCACAGGCATTGGCCGTGGCGACGCCGTGCTGACCGGCGCCGGTTTCGGCGATCACGCGCTTTTTGCCCATTCGCAAAGTGAGCAGCGTTTGGCCGAGCGTGTTGTTGATCTTGTGGGCGCCCGTATGGTTCAGGTCTTCACGTTTGACGTAGAGTTTCGCACCGCCGCACTTCTTCGTAAGCCGCTCCAGGAAATAGAGCGGGTTTGGCCGGCCGACGTAGTTCTTTAGCAGGTAATCGAGATCGGCGATGAACTTCGGATCTTTGATCGCCGCGTCATACTCCCGGGCCAACTGATCGAGGGCCTTGGTCAATGTTTCCGGCACATAACGGCCGCCGAACGCGCCGAATCGCCCAACGTCATCAGGCACCTGAGCGACGGCGGAACTAGGAACTGCGGCCATGAGCGAACCTTCGTGACGAGCGGTTTCTACGATCGGCCGCCCAACTGGACGAACGGCCGAAAAGTGCGAAAATTCGATTGTCCGATGCGGTGCAAGCTTGGTCAAGGCGGCGGATTCCGACAGTAGTCCGCATTCCGCTCGTGGCCGAGCGGGCTAAGCAAAAGAATTGTCGTCATTCCAAATTCTCCTACTAGTGCCTAGCTCCTAACGCCTAGCGCCTGCCTCCATGCCTGAACTTCCTGAAGTTGAAACGATGCGGCGCGGGATCCTGTCGATCGTCGGTCGACGGATTCGAGAAGCCGAGCGGATGTCGTGCCCGCGTAAACCGATCGAGGTATCGCCGAAGCCCGCGGCTTTTCGCAAGCGAACGGTCGGTCGCAAGGTGTCGGCCGTCGATCGGTTGGGGAAGCGCGTCGTGATCCGACTCGAAGGGGGCGACTCGATTATCCTCGAACCACGCATGACGGGCCTTGTGCTGTTGGCCGATCCGCCGACCACGGAACACCTGCGGTTTCGCCTCACGCTCGACGACGGGCGGAGCGTGTACTACTGGGACCGACGCGGCCTGGGATCGGTTCGCCTGTTTTCGGAAAAGGAACTCGCGGCCCGCTACGACGACGGCACGCTCGGACCAGATGCCCTGGCGATCGACCTCGACAACTTCTCCGGCCGACTGAAGCCCAGCCGCCGCGCGATCAAGGTCGCCTTACTCGACCAGAGGACCGTGGCAGGAATAGGCAACTTGTACGCTTCGGAAATGCTGCACGCCTCGGCCATCGATCCGCGGCGACGTTGCACGAGCCTCAAGGCCGACGAATGGGAGCGACTCTACGCGGCCATGCGCGATGTGCTGCTCACCGCCGTGAAGTACGAAGGTTCGACACTGAGCGACGGCACCTACCGCAACGCGCTCAATAAGGCCGGCGGCTATCAGAACCACCACCAAGTTTACGATCGGGCCGACAAACCGTGCGGAACTTGCACGACGCCGATCCTCCGCATCGTCCAGGCCCAAAGAGCGACGTTTTATTGCCCGACGTGCCAGGCAGCCAAACGACGAGCGAAGTCGAAGCGATAGATCAAAAGGGTGCCACTGGTGGCTCGTCCACCAGTGTCTAAACAACGTCAAACGGAGCACTGGTGGGCAAGCCACCAGTGGCACCCGCAGCTACTTCCCGCTAGTCATATAGAGTTCCATCTCGGTCACGATCATGAGCGCCATCGCCCCGCCGCGATCGTCGCGACCGAGAATAGCCGGGCGATCGTAGTAGGCACGCAGGCTCGGTTGTTTGCCGGTGCCGGTGCAGACGTCCACGAGCGTGCCGTCGGCGGCGATGCGGCTTTTCAGGCCTTCCCAAGCGCGGCGGATCGGCGGATCGAACGTCTTAGCGTCGAGCCGGCCTTCACGCACGCCGCGGGCCATCGCGTAGGCGATCATCGCCGTGGCCGTAAACTCCGCGTAACTCTCCGGCTTGTCGATCACCTGATGCCACATGCCGGTGTGGTCTTGGTGAGGGAGCAGGGCTCGCAAATGTTTCTCGAGCGCCGTAGCCACTTCGCTGCGGCCGGCGAACGACTCGGGCAGAGCGTCGAGCGTCCAGGCGAGACCGAGCGCGGGAAAGCCGTTTCCTCGTCCCCAAGCCGCTTCATCTAGCGGCGAATGGCGGTAGATGCCGTCATCTCGGAGGCAGAGCTTCTGCATGAACTTCATGTTTCGCACAGACGCCTCGAAATACTTCGCGTCACCCGTCAGCTTGCCTGCGTAGGCCAAAATCGGACCGTTCATAAAAACCGCGTCGCTCATTTCATTGTGCGACGGCATCACCTCCAGCGGCTTACCCGACTTATCGAAGGCCCGATCGCCGACGGCTTTGATAAGCTCAACACAGAGCCGACGATCGCGCTCGGCGATGCTCGGATGTTCGGCGAGTTCGGCGAAGATTAAATGTCCGGAGAAGGTCGACCCGTTGGCCTTGGCATCAAGCGCAGGCTTCTTGCCGTCGAGATACGGCATGGCTGCCTTGAGCACGACCGGCGACACCGCGACTTTGTCACCTCGCGCATTTCGCTCATGCCGCAACCGGCCGACGAGTGCGAGCGCGGGAATGTATTGCACGGCGGGCAGTTGCTTGCCGTACGACTCGAGCAACTGCTCGGCGATCAGCTGCGGCGAACGGGCTAAACGATTCTGAATTTCTAAGCGGGCAGGGGAGGGGGCGAGCATCAACTTGCCCAAGGCTTCGTCCAACGCGTGCAGCGAGGCGAGGTTATCCGTCGCAAGTTGCACGGCCGGGACGAGCCCGACGTCGCACGGCGGCGCATGGACGAGAACTTGCGGCAGGCCATCGTAGATCGGCAGCTTGCGAGCCTCGGGAAGCTGCCTCAACAATTGATCGAGTTGCGGCAGCGAACCGCCTGCAACGCGCCACGACTGGCCTTTGCCGAACTCGACGTTCACGACCAAGTCCGGGGCATACATGCCAATCCAGCGCCAGAGGTACCGGCTTTCGGGATCCGTCGGGCTGTCGTAGTAGCCGGCTTTCGGCGGATAGCCAAGCGCCGGATTGCCGCCGGAAAAGTTGGTGCCGGTCTTCTTCGTGCCGACGGCGTCAGGATTGTCAAGTACCCACGCGGCCTCGAAGTTCTTGAACTTCTCGCCAATGCGAATGGGAGCGCCGTCGTCGCCGTTGAGCCCGTAGACGATGAGAACGCGAGGACGCTTGGCGTTATACGAGTCGCCAGCGGGAATGGTCGCCGTCATCGGTCGGCCGGTCCTGGTGACGCCGATCGAGACCGTGCGATAACCTTCCGGGGCCGGGTCCGCGGCGGCAAGCGCCAGATCCGAATACAGCGCAACAGTTGCGATAACAATTAAGCTCTTCGGCACAAACATGGCACGGCTCCGGAGGCGGACGGCACACGGAGTGTGCCTGCTACATTGGGCGGGATTATAGTCGGCCGCCGTTCGCCGAGCATCCTGTTAAGCATGGCAAACTTTAACGACGCTGCTCAAGCCGGCGATCGTGCCGTAGATGCCGATTTTCTGAATTAGCGCTGTCGTGCGGGTCGATAGACCTCGTACGGAGCCATGGTCGACGCCCGCAATACGTCGCCCCAGTTTCGCCGTCGCGCGACCGCCGTACTTTGAGCGGCCGGCGCACCCCGAACCCGCGTCCGACGAACCCAGAGGTATTGAAGCGATGAAACGTATTCTTTTGGCCGCCGTGGCGCTGTGCGTCTTGGCGGGCGCGGAAGTCGCGCGAGCCGACTATCAGCAAACGTGCGAGCAATGCCAAACGGGCGGCCGCAAACATTTCCAGGGCCATCACGGTCATCGCCAAGCTCAGGCTTGCCCGCCGCAAGGTCCGTGCGCCGGGTTCTTTAGCTGGCTCGGTCTCGGCGGCCGCGGAGTCGGAAACGGCGGCAACGGCATGTATGGCTACAGCGCCCCGGCGCCGACCGTGGCTTATCCGTACTACACGACGCGCGCACCGCGCGACTTCCTCGATCCGAACCCGCGCAGCATCGGCCCGTAAGCGCAACGAAGCGGCGGTGAGAGCGTCGACCTTAGCCCCCGGTTCTTTAAACCGGGGGCAATCGGCGTTTCATTTTTCAACGTCAATTCGAAATTGTCGCACATTGCCCCCGGCATGAAGTGCCGGGGGCTAAAGTCGCCGTCGTGGGAAATTCAGGCGACGTCTACTTCAGCGGCACGGCGTTGGCCGGGTCTTTGTACACCAGCGGGCAGCCGAACGTCGGCGATTCGGCAGGCGACGGATTCTCGCCTTTGAGCACGGCCGCTAACGCATCTTCGAGTTCGCGGGTGCGAGGGACGTCGCGCCGCTTGCCTTCGGGCGACCAGCGATCGTCGATTCGGCCGCGGTAGGCGATCGTGCCGTCGCGACGAACGACGACCATCGTCGGCACGCGCGACACTCGGCATTGCGACGCGAGTTTTTGTTCGACGTCGATCAGGCAGTCGAAGCCGATGCGATACTCGCCGCGGTGCGACTGCGCGGCGGCCGGCGTGACGCCGCGTTCGCTGTAGACGCCAACGAACGCGATACCTTGCGGTGCGAATTTTTCGGCGAGCCGCTGCATCTGCGGGGCGTAGCCGTTGGCGACCGGACACTCCAGGCCGAGGAAGCAATAGACCACGGCCGCGCGATCGGCCCATTCCGTCGCAAGGCGCGGTTTACCGGCGGTGTCGGACAATTGATAGGCCGGGACCTTGCCGAGGTCGACGACGGGCGGCGCCGGTTCCGCAGGCCGAGCAATTTGGCTGACCACGGCAACATGCAACAGCGCAAACACGATTTTCGGCGACATGGCTTGCCTCGCGGAGGTGCGTAGCGCAGCGACTGAGCCCGGACCGAAACCGGCATCGCCGCTATCGTTTCTACCATTTTAGCGGCGGCCGGGTTTCACGCCGACCGCATAGCCAACTGCAAAAAATGGTGTAGAATACGGGGCCTTGCCGAAGCCGGGCTTTCAAGCAGACAGGCTTCCCGGCATCTCAGAGCGGCGACTCCGCAATCTCGCAACGGCAATGCCGCGGCGCAATGCGGCAGTCTGACCACGAGCACCCGTAGCTCAATTGGATAGAGTGTCGGCCTCCGAAGCCGAAGGTTACTGGTTCGAGCCCAGTCGGGTGTACTAACAACAACTTCCGCCGAGTCTTGGGTTTAAGACACCTGCCGATGGTCGGCAGTGCGGCCGCAAAGTCCTGAAACAGGTAGTACCGGTACTACCTTGGACTTCCACGGCCTATGAACCGCACTGCATCGCTCCCCAAGTACCGCCATTACCGCCCCAAGAATCTGGCCGTTGTGCGCCTCAACGGCCGTGATCACTATCTCGGCCGCTTCGGCTCCCCGGAAAGCAAGGAGAAGTACTTCCGTCTGCTTGCCGAACAAGCCGTCGCCGCGGCCACGACGGCCCAAACGGCGACGCGCTTAAAGCTCCCCGCGAATCTTACGATCAACCAGTTGGTCAACGCCTATCGTAAGTTCGCCGAAGGCTACTATGTCCGCGACGGCAAGCCGACCAAAGAGTTGGCGGACATGCGGTATGCCGCCCGGCCGCTCCGCAAGCTCTATGGCTCGACACCGGTTCGTGACTTCGGTCCGCTGGCGCTCAAGGCGATTCGTCAGCACATGATCGACGACGAAAACCTGTCGCGAGGCGTCGCAAACCACCGCGTCAACCGAATCAAGCGTTTGTTCAAATGGGGAGTCTCCGAAGAGCTCGTCCCATCTTCCGTCTTTGAAGGCTTGCGTACGGTCGACGGGCTGCGGTTTGGCCGCTGCAACGCACGGGAAACCGAGCCGGTCAAGCCCGTGCCGTGGGCGTTTGTCGAACCGGTGCTCGCCGCCGTCTCCTCGCCGGTCGCGGCGATGATTCGATTACCGTCCTCGAAGCGGTAAGATAAAGCATCGACCATACCCAAAGTGATGCTGGTCGGCATCAAAGACATGGTCGCGCGGCATCCCCGCCTAGGCAGATTTTGGACCGACCATGGGGCGGTGGCACCCCGGGGCCCCGAGGGTGCAGGTCGGCCCCACGGCCAAGCCTCTCCGAGCCTTCCGGAGCCGGTCGAAGTAGAACGCAGAGAAGGTCGAAACCGGTTCAGATTTGGCCTCGGCGAACCCCGACTTGACCGTCGACCGATGGCGCTGGGCGGACCCCGGGTAGGGGCGGCCAATGACGGCCACGCTCGGGGCATCAGCTCGCTCGCCTTGGCGGCGCTTCGAGGCAACTTTTCGGCCGGGACAAGAGTTCGCCAGCCGGCCGCTCACGCTGCGGTGCAGCCGTTTGGTAACGGCCAACGCGCTCATTTGAACGGTGCAGATCGTTGTGCGGACGGTAAATTTGCGTGCTTCGCGCCCATCAAAGGCGCTTCCGCTCGGCACCTACTCCCCCTAGATCAGCCAGCTTGTGAAATAGATGCTTCGATCGACGATATTGGCCAAGATTCCTGCCGCTCGCGTCTTCGGCAACGATTCCTAACTGTACTTCACCGTACGGTGCGCTTTCGTACGCGACGACGCCGTTCGGGCGCCGGGTACGGTCCCCCGGTTGTCGCTCGTTTCCACCGTGTATTTCGCGGTCGATCGGACCTCCGTCCGGCAGCCGATCACGACGATTTTGGACCGTCCAGAGCCCATCCGAGGGCGCGTGACCTTGGCCCCCCCCCTAGGGCCCCTCATGGCCGCCGACGAACCGAGGCCGGGTGCGGCCCGTCCCGCGCCCCGGCCACCCGGTAGCCGCAAGGCATTTGGCGCTCACTGGTGATAGGGTGAGTGTCCTCGACGGCCCACCGACAGGGCCATTAAATCGACGGCCTCGGAGCACCCCGCGCGTGCCTACTCGGCCCCCTACCAAGCCGCGCGTGGCAGCCTCCCGGCCGACGCCGCAGAGGCCAGCGAAAACGGTCGCCCTCCGAGTGGCTGCGAGCTTCCGTTTCTGCCGTGAAGTCCGAAGGCAACGATGCCGCGCGACTGGTAGTCAGGACCTGATTCAGGCGGCTCACGCGATGTATAGCCGACCGCTGTGCACGTGCCCGTGTCAACGCGGTTGGCTCGTCACCTGCGCATAGAGGTTGCATTGAGCTTCGGTGGTTTGCGAGTGCACTATGGTTGTTGTCAAGCGGGCCAATAATCACATGCACCTAGCCGCCCTGCAGGCCAGCGCTTGTTGGCTCCCCCATTTCGTTCAAGTTACAATCCCACGCCTGGCCTCGCTTATTTCGAGCAGGGCAACTCAACACAATCGTTCGGCGACGGGGTAGCGCCCACGATGAAACACTTGGTAGCGACCTTCGCGGATATCCCGCTTCCTGATGCACGGCGCCAACTGGCTGAAGCGCACGACTTTCTTGTCGCACGTAGTCTCCACTCCTTGGCGACAACCCCACAAGCTGGGCCCTTATGGGGCGTCCAAATGAAGCGGATGCACGTCGACCTGAAGGTTACCGCCCGGCCTTCGGCGGTGTGCAAGGATGCCGAGCGGTTCGGCGAAGTTGTCAACATGATCGCAACTCTCGAACGGCTGATCGCTGCTCTGGGTTGGTTCGAGAAGCACCCCGAGTTTAGCGTCTTGCGGGTAAACGAGTGCCACCCGTCGACCAGTAGTGCAAAAGGCAGCAACGACCTCATGCTGGAAGACGCCGCCGGGACAGTCGTCGTCCGATGCGAGGTCAGCGATGTCGCATCCGCGTCTGCCGACTCGAACGGCAAGGAACGTAAGGACATCGCCAGCCTCGGGTGCTCTGACGGTGTCCCGGTCGATGGCGTTCGGCGGTTCCTCTGCATCTCACCGGAGTTCGCTCGCACAATCCAAAGCCTAAAACGCAAATGGGAACTTCGCCCCTACCGCTACCGTGAGTTCGCGATCGGGGACGCAACCGGTACCGTGTTAGTCGAGTTGATCCCGGCAAGTACAGGTTTGTCGAAGGAGGCTAGCCATGCCCATCCAATACAATAGCCACGGCGGCAGTCACAATGTCGCGGTGGTGCACTGCCCGAATATCTGCCGCAACCGACTGGTTCACCTGTCGCAGGACGCGCCCGGGAGCTGGATAATCCGCGACTACATCAGTCGCCAACAATTGCGCCGCAGCCCGCCCCCGAATGCATCGTTCTCTACACTCGACCTCGCGCAGATCGAGGCCGAGGTGACGTTGTTCGAGCCGCCACCGTTCCACGCGTGGGAGAACCTTGCTGACTGGGAGGCGTATCTTCGGTTGCGGACGATGGTCATTCTGGGCCGGCCGGGGGCAACGCCGCCCAGCCCGACCTTCGGCATTTGGCAGCCGCTTTAGCACGCAGGCAGGATAGGTTTTTGCCAACCACGGCTCGACGGCACCCAGCCGCTGCTTTGCGTCGCGTTCGACGCTCGCTGGCGTCAGACGGCCGTATGCAGCTTCCACCGGCCGGTCGCCGGGCAAAGCACCATCTGCTGCATGGTCGCGTCGGTCGTCACCGGCGAGCGCTTCAACTTGGCCAGCGATTCGCGCAAGGATCGCGGCAACTTACGTAGCCGTCGCTGTAGCGCCTCGTAGCGGGGCCGGGTGTCCACCGGCCGCCGTCGGCGTCCACGAACTCGTCGGGCGGGTTAAGATGCTCCAAATCGTCGTCAACAAAGTGGTTCGTCTGAACGAGCGCCTTGGCCGTCTTGCGGCGCACGGCGAACTCCCGCCCCATGCCGCCGACGACCAGTTGTTCTTCCGGTCGGACGCCGACGATGTGGGCGAAGAACGGCGACATCGTTTGGCATGCCGTCAAACGACGTACAAACCCGCCAAACGTCCCGAAGCCGTCGCAAGCGGCCCGCAACCGGTGCAGGGCCGGCCACTGCATTGCATTGAACGGCAACCGCTGCGCCGGAGCCTGATTCAGCGCTACGGCCAAATGCCCCTTGTGCATCGCCGTTAAGACGCCGACCAAACCGACGACGCCGATCGACAGGTACGATTTGCGGCCGTGATGAAAGCGAACGAGCACCGTGTGACGGCCGACGCTGTCCGGCCAGCACCAATCCATGTTGCGCGCCAAGACCGGCCTGCCGCGCACGTTGCATGAGAAGCTGGAGCAGGCGCAAGCATCAGCCCACCGGTCGCTGAACTGCGTCAGGTCGTAAATCAAGTTGGCGAGAAACACTTGGCTGAACGGGGCGTCGGCGGCCGCCGCGAGGCCTTTGATCTCGGCGATGTACTCGCTGCCGTACCAGCCGGCGACCGCGGCGAACGCACGACCGGCGACGCGACTCGTTCCGTGTGCCGCGGCGCGAGCCAGCGGCTGGAAGAGCCGCGGGATGCCCTGAAAATGCTCCTCACTGAGAACGACGATGTCGCGCAATAACGAGTGGAGTTCGTCGGCGTAGTCACGGCCGAAAGCGCGCCAGCGTTCCGCCGGCGGTGCCCGGAGGTCTATGTGAGCTTCGGGACGTCCGAGATGTCGGTAATTCACAAGCGGCACGGATTGATTCCTGTTGGCTGGGTCGCGGTCGCCGCAGACAGGGCGATGGCGACTGGTTTTCACCCTCATTTCGGCCGGTTACACTGGCTGCATGTTTCGCGTCGGCGAAACATCGCAACGTCTATTTCAAGGTGACATTAATGCGCAGTCCTTAGGGACTGCGAACACAAGTCGTGACGCGTGTGCGTCTAGGTTCTGTTCCCCGAAATCGGCCAACCGAGTCGAAAGACTCGTGACTTCAGAGCAGTACCTCGACCCACGCTCCCGCAAGGGAGCGTCGGGCTGGGGGTACGTATCTGAAGGGCTCTTGGCCGAGCCTCGGGGAGCGTTCTCACGGTTTCGACGCTCCCTTTTTTGCTCAGGTCGGTATGCAGTCCGTGCGTAACACCGCTGCTTCGCTGCATCGCCAAGAACTCTCGGCTTCGCATATCGCAGCTGCGGGGCAATCCATCATCGCTCCATTGCCGACGCAACCGTTTTGCTTCGCGTTGCCCGCTGCGCCCAACCTGCCCCTCCAAGAGCTACGGGGGCTTACCTGATATGGGCAGGCAGTGGTTCTACAAATCAAAGGGGCGGGAACTCGGCCCCGTCGGTTCGCGACAACTTCTTGAGTTGGCGCAAAGCGGTCGGCTGCTTCCCACGGACCACGTTCGGCTGGGCGCCGACGGGAAATGGATCGCGGCCAAGAATGTGCAGGGGCTCGTCTTCAGCCATGCCGCAGCAGTGGGCGCGTTTGTCCCGCCGCAACCGGCCGCGGAGACCACGTCGGGGAGCATGCAGTACTACCTGATGGTCGCCGGAACGCGGGTCGGCCCTTTCAGTTTGGAGGACCTACGACAGCGAACGATCGAGCCGGACCTTCCGGTTTGGAGATGGGGATTGCCGCAGTGGCTTCCGGCCGAGCAAGTCCCCGAACTGCAATTTCTCTTCTTGCCGCCGCCGGCTCCGCAGCAAGCTCCACCCAAGACGTTCCGCGGTTCGCCGGAGCGCACGCCCGAAGTTGCCGCAAAAGTGCCGCCCCTAGCCACGTCGCAACCCAACGCCCTGACCTCGACAGCCGCGGTGTCGTCGCCGAAAGGCGCCGACGAGCCTCTTCCTTGGCAGACCAAACGGAATCTGCTGCTCGGCAGCATCGTCGGGCTCCATCTCCTGCCGTATTTCGGCTCGCCGCCGGCGAACTCCACGATTTGGTTGATGGCCGGGGCGGCGACGTTCGCCGGATTCGTAATCTTCTGGCTGTTGCTGCAGAGGAAGCGAGACGAGCTGTCCGATGACGTGACAGGGCTTGCGATCGGCACGTTTCTGTTCACGGCCGTCGTCGGCGTCGTCTGCCTAATGATATTCCAGTGGATCGCCTCGTTCGCCGTGACAGCGAACAAAGTCAACCATCTGGGAAATGTTCGCGGTACGGTCCTGCTTTGGCTCGTGCGGGTGATCGGCTATTGCTACGGTACCGCGCTCTCCGACTCCGCAGGGGGCTTCTGGTCGACGTTATTCGCGATGCTGTTCAGCGTCGGAGTCTGCGAGGAACTCATCTAGCTGCTGCCGGTCGCTTGGCTATGGCACCACGGCAAGCTCAAAGCTCCGCATGAAATCTTCTTCGTCGGTGCGCTGTCCGGACTTGGCTTCGGAGTGAGCGAGGGCGTTCACTATGCCTTCGACGTCTACCGCCCGCTGGAAGCTCCGTTCTCGATCTACTTGCTGAGGTTCTTCGGCGTGGCACTTGGCCACGGACTGTGGACGTTGGTTGCCTCGATCGTTTATTGGAGCGTCCTAAAAGACCGAATGCCGAAGCCAGTCGCCTCGGCAGAAGGGCCGCAAATTTTCACCTGGGATTTGGCGTGCGTCTTCGCTTCGGCGATTCCGCACGCCCTCTACAACTCGCTGCTGACGCACGATCACGCCTTCCTCGCCGGCGTGACCAACGTCGTCACCATCTGGGGCGTCACGTCTTACCTGGAAGAGCAAGAGAAGGCCGCGTCTGCCGCCGAAAGATGACCATTGAGCCTCGTACGCGATTCGCTTACTAACGGAACCTGTTCGAGAAACGACACCATGCGCAAAACCTGGTATGCCCGTCTTGGAGATCAAACCTTCGGTCCGCTCGGCATGCAAGAGTTGATCGCCATGGCCGCCGACGGCCGGCTGCAACCGAATGATTCGGTGCGCTGTGAAGAAACCGGCGGTTGGCTCCCGGCCGCGCAAGTCAAGGAGATTCGATTTCCGACGAGAGTTGGCGCAGGAGTCGTGCCGCCGCATTCGGCTGGAGATCAGCTGCCACGCATCGAGCCTAACGCTTTGCCCAGTACAGGAGCTGATGCTCCGGAAGAGTTCCTCGATGATCTTGAAGACTTGATGATTCGGATGATCAAGGGCAACTTCATAGTGTTCTTCGTCAAATTCCCACAGAAGCTCTGGCGACTCGCGACTCGCATGTTTCCGAAGGTGGTCAAGGTCGTCCGTATCTTCATTTTATCCTGGGTGTGGCTGATTATCGGTTTCGGACCCGCTATCTGGCTTTACTGGACGGCAGGGGTACTACCGATTGAATTGCCGCCCTCTATAAGCGAACATCGCGAACTGATCCGGCTGACGATCGTGGTTGTCGTCGGGTGTTGGACCGCGATCGCGGGAGTCTTTGGTTCGATCTACGGGATTGGATTTATCAAGGACCGCCGGCGGCGCAAAGCGGCTGCTGCGGCGGCGAGGATTGCCGCTGATAGCGCAACGACGACAGTGGCCGTCTGATTTACGTGACCAGCACTATCAAAAACAGGTGGCCAATATGCGGACGAGGCTTTAACAGCGCCGCTTGCTAGTTGGTTCCGAGCACGCCGACTTAGCCGCGCTTCGCAGCTTCGGTGTGTCGCTTCGACGCAGCTAGCGAGGCTGCGAACGAAGTCGTAACGCGTTGGCGATCACCGACACGGAACTTAGGCTCATCGCCGCGGCGGCGAACATGGGATTGAGCAGCAACTTCGATGACAGCGGGTAGAGCACCCCGGCGGCGATGGGGATGCCGATTACGTTGTAGGCGAAGGCGAAGAAGAGGTTCTGGCGGATGTTGCGCATCGTTTGACGACTTAACACGGCCGCTCGGGAAATCCCTCGCAAGTCCCCCTTCACTAGGACCACGTCGGCGGCTTCCATCGCGACATCGGTTCCGGTGCCCATCGCAATGCCGACGTCGGCCTCCGCCAAGGCGGGGGCGTCGTTGATGCCGTCGCCGGCCATCGCCACCTTAGCGCCCTGCGATTTGAGCGTCCGAACGTGTCGAGCCTTGTCTGCGGGTTTCACGCCGGCCTCGAAGCGGTCGATGCCGAGTTTCTCGGCCACTGAGCGGGCCGTACGTTCTTCGTCGCCGGTGAGCATCCAGATTTTGATGCCCGCATCATGCAGCGCGCGTACCGCCTCCGCAGTTGATCGCTTGAGGGGATCGGCGACGGCGAACAAGCCCGCAAATTGCCGGTCTACTGCCACGAAGATCACTGTCGCGCCCGTAGCACGGAGCCCGTCCGCTTGTTCGAGCGACGCAGTCGGGACATCGACTCCCTGCTCATGCAGAAGAGTCCGGTTGCCGATCACGATCCGCCGCCCTTCAACAACGGCGGAGACGCCACCGCCGGTCAGCGATTGAAAATCCGTCGCATCAACAACTGCGACGCCGCGCTCGCGGGCACCGTCGACGATCGCCTTGGCAATCGGATGTTCGCTCTGCCGTTCGACCGCCGCAGCCAAGCGCAGCAGTTCCTCCGCAGAGATGGATCCCGCTGGAGTACACTGAGTGAGCTTCGGGCGACCTTCGGTCAGCGTGCCGGTTTTATCGACGACGACTGTGTCGACGTGCTCGAACTTTTCAAGAACTTCGGCGTTCTTGATCAGGACGCCCTCGCCGGCCCCTCGGCCGATGCCGACCATGATCGACATCGGCGTTGCCAATCCCAAGGCGCAAGGGCACGCGATGATCAGCACGGAAACTGCGTTGACCAGGGCCCACGCCAGCGCGGGCTGCTCCGGTTGGAAGTAGGCCCAAGCGGCGAACGTCAGTACGGCCACCAGGACAACGATCGGCACAAACACGGCGGCGACCTGATCAGCGAGCTTCTGAATCGGGGCTCGGCTGCGTTGGGCGACCGCGACCATGTCGATGATCTGGGCCAACACGGTATCGCCGCCGACCTTTTCGGCGATCATCAGAAACGAGCCCGTTTGGTTGACCGTGCCGGCAGCCACCTTATCGCCGACGGTCTTTTCGACCGGCATCGGCTCGCCGGTCAACATGGATTCGTCGAGCGTGCTGTTTCCTTCGCGGATCGTGCCGTCGACGGGAACTTTCGTACCGGGCCTCACTCGCAGAACGTCTCCCGCCTGCACTTCAGCCAGCGGGATCTCGCGTTCCGTCTGATTTTTCACTAGGAGTGCCGTCGGCGGCGCAAGCGACAGCAACGCTCGGATCGCGCCGCCGGTTCGTCGCCGCGCGCGTAGTTCCAAAACTTGCCCCAGCAGCACGAGAGTGATAATCACTGCAGCGGCCTCGAAATACAGATCGGCCCGGCCGTGCTGCTTGAAGGCTTCGGGAACGATGGCGGGAAAGAATGCCACTATGGCGCTGTAAGCATACGCCGTTCCGGTGCCCAACGCGATCAGCGTGAACATGTTGAGATGCCGGGTGACGAGCGATTGCAGGCCGCGTTGGAAGAACGGCAGGCCGGCCCAGAGGACGACGGGCGTCGCCAAAAGAAATTGCAGCCAAGCGTTGGCGGACGGACTGAGCCGATGATCGATCGGAACCCCGAACATCGGCAGCATCGCGAGCAGAAATAACGGGATCGTGAAAAGCGAAGACGCCCAGAAACGCCGCGTCATGTCGCGAAGTTCCGAATCGTCTTCTTCCGCGGCAACTGCTTTGGGCTCCAGCGCCATGCCGCACTTCGGGCAATGGCCCGGGTGATCTTGCTCGATCTCCGGGTGCATCGGGCAGGTGTAGATGGTACGCGTCGCAGCGGTCTGAGGTCGCGTCGCTTCTAAGGCCATGCCGCATTTCGGGCAGGCCCCGGGCTTGTCGCTCACGACCTCGGGATGCATCGGGCAGGTATATTCGGCCGGTCCGGTCAACGCCGCGTTCGGCGCAGTTTTCGTGCTGCCGTGAATAGGCCTTTGGTCATGTTCGTGACCGCAGCACGCCTCCAATCGATTGCCGTGTTCGCCGGTGAGGTACCAATTGGGATCGGAGCGAAACTTGTCGCCGCAACGACGAGCGCAGAAGTAGTAATTTTCGTCGCGGAACTGTTGCTTGTCGGCGGCCGTTTCGGCGTCGATCGTCATCCCACAAACGGGATCTAGTACCTTGGTCATCTGGCTCTCCCTCGCGATAAAATGACTCGAACCGCAGGAGCAGACGGACGGACCGGCCGACTCTTACACTTGTTCCATGGATTATTTGCAGCTTTGACAACTGCAATCGAGGCAGCCGTGGGTAGCGCAGGTCCCGCAACTCTGTTCGAGTCTTGCCTTTAACGCGATACGCGCCCGATGCAAGCGAACCCCCGCGTTGTTGCTTTGAATGCCGAGAGCGGCGGCGGCTGCCGGCACGGCTTCTCCTTCGACGTCGACACGTCGGAGTAGGTCGGCATACTCCGGTTTCAGCGTCGGGATCAACTCGGCGACACACTGACAAACCGTCCGCTGCAACTCTTGTTCGTCGACCTCCGAGAAGTCTTCGGCGGCGCTGTGAAAGGCCTTCCGTGCGGTGTCGCGGCGGCGATAGAAGTCGATCAAGGCGTTCCGAAGCAGACGATAGAACCACGCCATCGCGGACTCTTCGTCGCGAAGATCCTGCGACTTCTCCACCGCCTTGACGAAGGCGGCTTGCAGGATTTCTTCCGCGTCTTCGACGTTCGACACGCGCGAACGCAGAAAATCGAGGAAGCGGCGGTGGTTGTGGACCAGCACCTCGACAACGGCCGGCGAAGCTGATTCGGGAGTATTCAAGCGAAGTGACTTCGTAAGGCGGACCAGATTGAGGATACGTCAGTTACCGTACCACGCCGCGCGCCATTGTTTCAATTGTTGCACTTCGGCCTCTTGAGCCTGAATCATTTTCTCAGCCATTTGCTTGAGTTCCGGACGTTCACTCGACGCCAGAACCTGTTTGGCGGCGATAATGGCTCCTTCGTGGTGCGGGATCATCATGTCAATGAAGCGTTTGTCGAAGTTTGCGTCTTTCGCACCCAAATAACCGGGGATCATTTCGTTCATCTTGACCATTTGCTTTGGCATCTCGGTCATGTCATGCGCGGCATGCGGAGTGGTCGGGGGCGGAGTCTGGCTCATGCCGACGGAGAACAGGGCGACGCTCAGCACGGAGGTGAGAAGATATTTCATGGCATGCTCCTAATTGAACGGGGAAACGAGCCATGACTGCTGCAGCTATAATGCCAACGGACGGCCGGCGGCCGTGAGGACGACTACTTCCGGCGGCGCGGCTCTCTCTAGCCGCGATAACAGACAAGATTTCGACCGAAAAAAAGACGTCGCCCCGCGCGTGTTAGCACCGTCCCGCGGTCGGCTTGCGCGGTTTTCGTACACGATCGGCACGATCCAATCAGGTCGCACCGACGCTCTCTCGCGTCCGCAAGCGGCGGCACACGGGCCTTAGACCAGCGCCAATCTCACATAGCGCTCGGGCTCCGCGACGAAGTCGTCTCGACATCCTGCGGAGCAGAAGAAATAGTCGTGGCCCGCGTGCTTGGCCGAGGCGGCGGCGTGATCCCGATCGATGCGCATGCCGCAGACCGGATCGGTTGCGAGCGAAGTTACTTGATCTCGGTCCGTCCTTGCCAGTGCGGTGTAGATCCTCACAAACCGCAAGAGACATTGCTCCAGCCAGCCGGCGATCGTCGCGTCGTCAAAGGCTCCTAACGGCAGTGCCAGTCGATCGAACCGTTCGTATTTGGAAAAGGAGGGTAGTATCGAAAGTTCGTAAGCCAGCAGCAGGTTCTCACACGGCGCATCGTGCTCGATGCTGAGTTCGATTTTCACCGAAGCCGGGAATCGCTCCGTGTATCCGAACCACCAAGTGCAATGGTTAACTTCGCATTTTCGCGCGGGACCGGCGTTCGCAAAGAATCCGGCCAGAGTTTCCAGGCGGGGACGCACGATGTCGACGAGGACCCGATCAGCCTCTCGTTGAAATTGCTGACGCCGAGTCGTCAACTCCTCCATGTACGCGGCTTCTTGCTCCGGAGCGACCGAGGCCTGATCCGCAGCCCGAAGTTCGGCTTCGATCGCTTCCGCAAAAGTTAGATTCGTCGACATCGAAGAGCTACGTCTTTCAATTAACGGGCCGGCAGCCGCACGAAAAAACCCGGCCCCGGAATTGATCCGGGGCCGAGTCCAAACTGTAGGAGCGACTAATAGCCGGTCACATACCGATGGGCGTCGGTTTTCGGCAGCAGCCACGTCGGAGTGTGTGGTCGAACGACCCGATAGGTCGGCGCGACCCTCATCGTCGGCGGAGCCGTGGTGCCGGGTTCGACCGACAACGAGCGACGCCCTTCAACCACCGGTGCCGCGGCGCGATAGGTCGGTGCATAGCGAACCGTGGCTCGCGGGCCCGGCGTCATGTAGGCGTGCCCTTCGGTCAGCATCGTATTGCCGATCGCCAACGCGTTGGAGGCGCTGAGTAACATCATACCGGCGACGAACAAAGTCATGGAGGTTCTCATGGCTGATCCCCTTCTCAAGGCTCGTACGAAACGCAACAGGGCGAAACAACGAGCGCGACTGCAAGGCAACCGGAAGTCGTTCGAGTTCGGGTGACGCAGCCTTGCAGAACCTGCGGTCCGCACTCCTGATTGGAACTTCCGAAGGAGACTTACGCAGAGGCTGCGCCGTAGCTTCTGAAATGCGCCAATTGCGACGGCGGACGGTTGATACCGCGGCTCGGCAGCAATTGGAAACCGCGTAGATTAAGAGCTTTGCGTCAACAACTGCCAATTACCACATCTCGTCGTTTTCATAACGTCTTCTTCGGCTCTGACTCAAACCACGTGCGTGCGGACGCGCGCCGATTTCGAGAGCCGCACGCTTAAGCGCGCCGATGCGACACACTTCCTTGCAGAGACGCCCGCTCACAGAAGGTTCGAATACGAAAAACGCGAACCTCATGCAATGAATCGCGCAGCCTGCATTCGCCGAGATTCGACGGTGATTGATCCGCTGGTTGCGGCTGCATACCTTAAACGAACTGTGTCGAAGTGACGACTCAAGGCACGGCGGTTGCGTAATGAACCTGGCGGCGCAAGACAAGCTTGCCGTTTCGGAGCAGCTCGCATCATGCTCAATACAGTCCTCGCCCTCTGGCTCGCCGCTTCTCTGATCGCGCAAAGCGCCTTGGGAAGCGTCTGCCTTTGCTGCCTGCTGAGAGGAAGAGCATGTGCGACGCAGAATGCAGCGCCTATTCATCGTGAATGCTGTGAAAAGGCCTCCGCTGCCAAACTCCCGGGTCGCGTCTGCTGCCGCGCGGCAAATCAGACACCACGGCAGGGCGTGAGCAAAGCGGGCGGATTGAAAGCCGCGGCCACCGAGCATCTCGCGTGCGCTTGCCCCAAAGGTTCGGCGGTGCGCACTTCACCGAGTCTCGCCGAGCGGCATCAAGCGGAGCAGCTGCTAAAAACGCTGCCGGCAACTTCGGGCACCGGCATCGGAGAACTTGCGTTTGTCGAGTATCAAAGTGCGCCGCCGCTTGGCCGCGACTTTGAACCGGCGCTCTCAGGTTATGAAATCTGTTTACGCTTCGAGCGTCTGTTGATTTGATGCCGGCCGCCGTCGCCCATTACTTCTCGCGGCGACATCTTCGGCCACGGCCTGGAATCTTTTCAAGGCCGCCGCCGGTACGCGACGCTTAGGCGTCGCCGTCGGCGGCATCGACCACATTCGTATCAAGGCCGGCGCACTACGCTTCGGCCCGCAACAGTTCATTCTTCGAGAGGAAATCAGTTATGCGTTCCCTTCTAAAAATCATGGCCGTGTGCTCGTTGTTGCTCGCGACCTCGGCAACGGCCGAAGCCCAGCAGTATCGCGCGATGTACAATCCGTCGGCCGCGGGGAATCTCGGCGGCGCTCAGTATCGGCCCTATACGGCGCGGACCTATTCGCGGCACGCGATCAATCACGGGCAGATCCTGCAGCACTACTCGAAAGCCGGCGAATCGATTCCGCAAGCGACCGCTCAAGAACATGCGACGGAGATCCGCCGCAACCTTGACGCCTTCTCCAAGGAAGTCGAGAAGATGCCGAAGGATTTTGACAACGACCCCGAAGCCAAGAAGCTCGTTGCCGAGATCCGGCAGCATAATGCGGAAGCCGCCAAGCACTGCGGGATGCTCGAAGCCGAGTGTGCCAAGCACCTCGCCGCGGGCGGAACGGTCGCTACTCTTCCCTGCGCCGAAAATGAGCCATTTACAATCGTAGCTTAGCGGCATGAAAGAAGGACTGCATCAACGGGGGACGGAAGTGAACATCGCCGACGGCGTTGACCACGGCGTCGTAGAGTTGT
>JAFLCO010000379.1 GCA_017303535.1 Planctomycetota bacterium | reverse complement strand
TCCGGTAGAGCCCGGCGTAAATCCCGTTCTTCTGCATGAGTTCCCCGTGTCCGCCGCTCTCGACGAGCCTTCCCCGCTCGAATACGGCCACGAAGTCGAAGCCGCTTATGGACGGCACCCTGCTCGATATGGCGAGGAGTGTCCTTCCCTTCATCTCTTTCCTCAGGTTCCTTAAGACGAGGCTCTCCGTCCTAAGGTCGAGGGACGAAAAAACGTCGTCCAGTATCAGAACGGCGGGCTTAAGGAGTATGGCGCGCGCGAGGGCGAGCCTCTGCCTCTGCCCGCCCGAGAGCGTAAGCCCCCTTTCTCCGACCCTCGTGTCAAAGCCCCCCGGGAATTCCATTATGTCGTCGTATATCTCCGCTATCCTGGCGGCGTTCTCTATCTCCTCGTCCGTGAGCGCGGGGTTCATGAACGATATGTTGTCCCTCACGGTGCCGGAGAACAGGAAATTCTGCTGCAGGACGATGCCGAGCCGGTGATGTAGCACGTCGCTGGGAATGTCCCGGACGTCAATGCCGTCGACCGTCATCTTGCCCGTGGTCGGCAGGTAGAACTTGGCTACGAGATTGATAATTGACGTCTTGCCACTCCCCGTGTGCCCGACCAAGGCCACGGTCTGCCCCGGCTCGGCCGCAAACGAAACGTCGTGCAAGACCGGCACGCCCGCGTCGTACTCAAAGCCGACGCCGTCGAACTCCACCCGCCCCGCGAAGTCGCCGGGGACAACTTTGGCCGCTTCCTCGCTCGCGTCTTCCCAATCAGGCTTGGTCTCCAACAGTTCGCGAATCCGCTCGGCACCGGCCATCGCCGTGAGCGCGGCGTTGTACTGTTCGCCGAGAGCCAGAATCGGCTGAAACAGAATGTTCGCCAGGAAGAAGAACTGAATCAGGTGCCCGACCGGCATCTGAATCTCAGGGTTCAACACGCGATAACCGCCGACGCCGAGCAGCAGCGCCAAAAAGATCTGATTGTTGAATTCCAGCAGCGGCAAGAAGCTACCGGACGTTCGCGCCGCCTTGATCGTGTACTGCGAATGGTCGTCGATCAGATCGGCGAACCGCTCCGCGTTCACGTCCTGCCGCACGAAGCTTTGCGTGACCTCGATGCCGTTGATGCTTTCGGCCAGCGACGACGTGATCCGGCTAAAACTCTCGTGCACTTCGCGATGCACCTGGCTCAGCCGCCGGCGGAAGATCAGATTGACGCACCACAGCACGGGGGCGAGCAGTGCGACGACGCCGAACAGCGGCAGGTCGTACCAGGCCATCAGGGCCGCGGCGCCGAGAATCTGCCCAGAGCCGACGATGCTCACGAAGAACACGTCCTGAATGCCCGCCCGCACCGCTTCGACGTCGCTCGTCGTCCGGCTGATGATCCGGCCGAGCTTCGTGCGGTTGAAGTAGCTCATCCGCAGCTTCTGCAAGTGCCCGAAAATGGCATTGCGCAGGTCCTGCACGACCGACTCGCCCAGTTCCAGCGCCAATCGTTGGCGATAGTGCAACGTCACGTTCGTAAAAGCCGCCAGCGCCAGATAACCGGCGACGCCCCAGGCCAGCCCGACCACGGAGCCGTGCGACACCGGCCCTTCGATCACGCGGCCCAAGGTCCAAGCGAGCAGCGGCAATTGCATCGACCGCAGGATGACGAAGCCGAACAGTCGGTTACGCTGCTTGGCGTGGGCGGCCGTGAAGCCGTAGATCCAGGCCACGAGCGACCACTCGAGCGGCTTCGTCGCGGCGTCGATCGGTTCGCCGTCGTTGGTCGTCGGCGCCCGCCAAGCGTTGGCATGTTTCAACGGCTTCGACGATGCGGGAGTCTGCGGAGCGGTCGCCATTAGGAGGCCCTCCCCAGCGCTTCGGGATCGTTGAAATCGACCTGAATCCGCGCGGCCTTGCGATACGGACCGGCCCGCTGCATCAACTCGTCGTGCGTTCCCATGTCGACGATCTTGCCGTCGTCGAGCACCACGACCAGATCGGCCCTGCGCAACATGCTCAGCCGATGCGCGACGACGATCGTCGTTCGCCCCTGCATCGCCTGCTCCATCGCATCGAGAATCTCGTGCTCCGTCCGAGGGTCGACGGCCGCCGTCGGGTCGTCCATCAGCAGAATCGGCGGCGCGAGCAACAAAGCCCGAGCGATGGCGAGCCGCTGCCGCTGGCCGCCGGACAAGTTCGAGCCCCCCTCGCGGAGTTTCGTCTCGTACCGTTCCGGATACGCGGCGATGAACTCGTCGGCCGAAGCGATCGTCGCCGCCGTCTCGATTTGCTCCTCCGTCGCATCCGGCCGACCAAACGCAATGTTGGCCGCGATCGTGTCGTTGAACAAGAAGCTCTCTTGAAACACGACGCCGATGGCCCGCCGCAGGTCGTCGACGTCGTAACGCTTGAGGTCGACGCCGTCGAGCATAATGCGACCGGCCGTCGGGTCGTAGAACCGTGGAATGAGGCTCAGAAGCGTCGTCTTGCCCGCCCCCGTCGTACCGACCAGCGCTATGCACTGGCCCGGGCGAATGTCGAGTGAGATGTTTTCCAAAACCGGCGTCACGCCGTCGTAGGCAAACGACACGTTCTCGAACTTGAGCGCGCCGGTAATCTTCGGTTCCGGAACCGGATCCGCAGGCGAGCGGATTTCCACCGGGGCGTCGAGAATCTCGAACACGCGGCGTGCGCCGGTCAGGCTTTGCTGCACGCTGTTGATGATGCCGGCCACGCGGGTGACCTGCGCCGAGAACTGCTGCAAGAGCCCGGAGAATACGATCAGCCCGGTTCCTAGCGGCAGCGCGCATTGGATGACGAGCCAACCGCCGTAGCCCAAGAGCACCGCTTGGTTGAGGGCCGAGAGCATTTCGACCGTCGGCGTGTAGATGCTCACCTGCCCGAAGATCCAATGTTGCTGCGAGCGAACGGCGCCGCTGGCCCGCTCGAATTTGGCGACCTCCTCCGGCTCGCGGCCGAACCCTTTCACCACGTGCACGCCGCGGATGTTCTCCGTGAGCGTGAGCACCATGTGGTCGACGAGGTCGCGGTTCTTCTCGTAAGCCGGCCGCACACGGCGCGAGAAGCGCACCGAAAGCAGCCACGTCAGCGGCATCGTCGCCAAGCAAGCCAGCGTGAGGCCCACGTGCAGTTGCAGCATGTAGACGAAGTAGAGCGCCAGCGAGAGCAGCACCATCACGACCGGAATCACGACGCCGTCGACGAACAGTCGCACGCTCTGCACGTCGCCCGTCACGCGGTTGATGATCGAGCCGGTCGTGTGCTTGTCGAAGAAGCGGAAGCCGAGGCGTTGCAGCTTGTCGTACACTTGCCGCCGCAGCGCGACGACGATGCCGAGCTGCACCACATGGGCGACCACGAGCGCCAGGGCGAATTGCAGCAGGGCCCGCACCAGCCCGATGCCGAGCACCACGCCGGCGGCGGCCAGTGCCGTTTGCCAGGGGGTCCACTCGGCGGGCGGCGCGAGGCCGAAGGGAAACTGCGGCGACGGGCTCCCCGCGACGGCCGCGTGGCGAATGACGTCGATCGCCGCGCCGAGCATCGTCAGGCCGGCGACGCTCAGGGCCAAGAGCAAGGCCTGCAACGCGATGATCTGCAGGCAGCCGAACCGATACTTCCACGCCAAGGCGAGCATCCGTCGCACGAGCGCGGCGTTCGATAAATCGGCGGACGGTTCGGCGAGCGACAACGTAGAACGACCTCGGTTCGCTAAATAGCCCATTATAGAAGGTCAGGCAAATTCGAGAAACGGCGGCTGCGAATCGACGTAAGTCATCTTGGAAGAAACTTTTTTTGGCCACACTTACGTCGACTCGTTTTTGGCCACTGCGCACTTCTCTGCTCCCGATGTGCGCACCCTTAATTCCTAAGTTTGCGGTGCGCACTTCCAGGTCTGCGAAGTGCGCAGTAGTGCGCAGCGCGATCGACGTAAGTTGTTTCCATTTTTCCAAAATCTTCGAGCACTTACGTCGATTTTCCATGCCTGTTTTCTCCCTGTTCGTAGGCCTCCGCGCCACCCCGCAAGTTAGCAAAAAGGCCAATCCGTTCAAGGAAGTTTTTGGCCGGCGACTATTTTGTGAAATCGCGTCGGTGGGCCACAAATCGCCTTGCTTTTGGCCGCGCGATTTCGCTGCCCGAACATTCGCGCGCAAAGACGCTAAGACGCCAAGCAGAAAGGGAGACTGCGGGGACCGGCGGACGGAGACTGAGGGGACGGAAACAGGCGAACTACTAATCCTTCTCCCTCCGGGAGAAGGTGCCGCGAAGCGGCGGATGAGGGTGATGTCACACGACCGACGGCGCGGTGATCGCAATCTGATTAAAGCCGATCAGAAACCGCCCTATCGGGCAGGCGTCGGCCCGTCAGGGTCGGCGCTAGGCAACGCTTCTCCCGGCGGGAGAGGAGTCGTCACCGGCGCCGTTGCAGAAGGCAATCCACCGTCTTCAGGACGAACTTCCGGCCGCAGCGGCAGTGGCGGCGGGGCGTGCGAGGCTAACGTCGCCTGCATCGCGATCCGTTTCTCCACCTCGCGGGCCTGCGCGTACGCGACGGCGATCAGCACCAGCGCCGGGCCTTTGAAGAGAATGCCGCCGATGAGCATTTGCAGCCCGAGATACGACCAGCCGAGCGTCACGATTCCAAAAAGCAACAGCACGCCGCCGGCAAACCCTTGCGGCGCGTCCTTCAGACGCATCCCGGCCGCAACGGCGGCGAGCCCGACGGCTACATACGTGGCGACGTACGCGTAGGCGAGCGAGAAGCCCGTCTCCTCCAGCCGTCTCCGGCCTTCGATAGAGAGCCGTTGTGAGTCGGGAGTTTTGGCCAGAACCTGGGACATGGCGTCCTTAATCTGCCGATCGGCCGTCGCCAATTCGAGCCAGCCATGCGCGATCAACAGAAAGCCGGCGATCAAGAGCAAGACCTTCGCAACCCGCAGCGGCTTCTCGGGCGAAGCCACACCGCCCGCCCGCCCCAACGCCCCGACCTTATTCCGCGAGCGGCCCGACGTCTTGATCTTGATCTCAGGAATACTCACGCGGCCGCGCCCCTTCAGTACGGACTGTTACTCGTGCAAGTAGGGTGGCCCCGACGACTCGTTGCCGGGGTCGCGAAGCGATAAGAGGCCCGAAACACGGCGAACGTCCACTCAAGTCCTCTCACGCCTTCGGCGCACGGACAACAAGTTGTCCGTGCCAACCTGCGTTTGGCCCCTGCGAACCTGAGTGATCACCCTCCGACCTGCGTAAGCCAATCACGTAAGGCCATCCCCAGGCGCTCAAGATCCTCCGATTCCAATTGGCCGCTATGCATGATGATGTTTCGCGACCGCTCCACAACTTTAAAAATCTGCTTTACCCACTCGAGGTCCTCGATTATTCCGACGAAGCGTTCGTGGTTTGTCACGATCACAGCGGAAAGATCTTCTAGTTCGGTGTAGTGCAACAACGATTCACCCCGCTTCGCGTGCCACCGCACGCGATTCTCTTCATCGCGACGAGACTCCGCTTTTTGTCTTCTCTTCTCAGGAACGCAAGTTGCCCACCACTTATCGCCAACCTCTTCGATTAGCCGTTTCTCAATGAACTCACGCGCCGCGTTCTCGAAGGCAGCAATCGCGGTATACACGACCGCCATGTCTTTCGCGCGTGCGACTAACGCTTCATCCATTAGTCGAAATGGGAGTCGACCCGCAATCCGCTCAGCTTTGCTGGTTCCCTTTCTCGCGTGTTTGTCGTCAATGGCTTGACGCGCGAGGAGACCACGATATGCGAACGAGTATAGATCGTCTGAAGGTAGCATAATTACATTAGGTGACGGCGAAGGCTTGAAAAAAGCGCGTCGTAAACCGCTTGGTCGCGTGACTCTGGCAAGATCAACTGAATGTTGTAGTGCAATTCCATGCCCTTGCTTACTGGGAGTTGGTCTTGTACAGGCGGTGGCGTTGGTACGTAGGAGGGGGGCGGTGTTGGTGGCGGTTGATCCGTGTCGCTCGCAGGAGTCGGGATAGCTGGTGCCGACCAGTCAGCAAGTTCGCAGAGCGTATGAAAAGTATTGGCCATCCATCC
>JAFLCO010000378.1 GCA_017303535.1 Planctomycetota bacterium | reverse complement strand
GGGCTATAGCTGCGTGTACTCCAGCACCATGTCTTGGCGCTCGGCTACGACGCCCGTGCCGAAGGAAACCAAGCCGGAACTCGTTTTTGAGCGGCTGTTCAAGACCGATCCCGTCGCCGAACGGGCCCAGGCGCGCAAGCGCCGCACGAGCGTACTCGACGCGGTGCTCGCAGACGCCAAGGATCTGCAAGGCAAACTCGGCGGGCACGACCTGCAAAAGCTCGACGAATATTTCACGAGCGTCCGCGACGTGGAACTGCGAATTCAGCGGGCTGCGTCGCTCCCGGACATCAAAGCTCCGGACTATCCGACGCTGAGCGGCATCGACAACGAACGCGAAGAGAGCACGAAGCTGATGTGCGACCTCATGACGCTGGCGTTCCAAACGGACGTCACGCGGATTTGCACGTTCGTGCTCGCGAACGAAGGGTCTAACTTCCCGCACAAGCAAGTGGGCGTGAGCGAAGGGCATCACCAACTTTCGCACCACGGCAACGATGAAGAGAAGAAGGAAAAGATTCGCCGAATCGACCGCTTCTATACGTCGCAATTGGCGTACTTGCTCGGCAAGCTCAAGAGCGTGAAAGAGGGGGACGGCACGCTGCTCGACAACGTGCTCCTCGCCTACGGCTCCGGCAACTCCGACGGCAATCGCCACAGCCACAACAATTTGCCTGTGCTGCTCTGCGGACGCGGCGGCGGCACCGTGAAGACTGGCCGGCACATTCGCTACGCCGATGAAACGCCGCTCAACAACCTGTGGATGTCGATGCTCGATCGGGCCGACGTCGAGGCGCCGTTCTTCGGCGACGCGACGGGCAGTCTCGCAGGGCTAGAAGGTTAGCGCTCGTTTTTCGACCGTGAGGCGCCTGTTTAGCCGCGTCGCTTGCGACGCGCGGGCCGTGCCCGAGTTTTACGCGGCTAGAACTGATCCGGATTGATGACGTCGACCGTTTCGAGGCAGGCCGTTACGGCATGCTCGGCCATAATGTCGCGCCGCAGAAAATCCAGCAGCGATTCCGCGACGGGCCCCGGAGCGACGACTTCGATTCGCACCAGTTCGCGGTTGGGCGATTCTCCGGACGCGATGCGCCGCCGCCCCGCCCCGACGCACGGGCTTAGCGTATAGCCCGACGCACCAAGCTTGACGAACTCGCCGACGAGCCGATCTTGCAACGAGTCGTCGGCCACGACGGTCAGCCGGCGCAACGATTTGAGGCTGCGTTTGCGGGCCGCGAATTCGTGCTCGGAAGCTTGGCGGTGCATGTCGAGCCCGACGATCTGCAGCGACAGACCTTCTTGCTCGAACTCACGCTGCAACTCGTGCAGTTTCTCCATGACGGAACTGTCGACGAGCTTGGTGTCGGACAGGTCGATCACGAGATTGTTCCGCTGGATGAGGCCGATGTCTTCGATTTGGCGTTTGAACGGAATCCAATTGCTGAACACGGCCGAGCCTGAGGCGCGGACGACGTATTCGTTCTCGCCGAGCGGTTCGATGCTGAGATACGGCTTGAAGAGCGACCGCACGGGCACACCGTTCACCAGGTGCACGGTAAACTTCACGGCCACGCCGATGACGATGCCGATCAGCAGGTCCGTCGCCAATACGCCGACGAGCGTGCAGACGAAGATCAGCAACTGCTCGCGGCCGATGTGATAAACGTGCAAAAATTCTCGGGGGTGAGCCAAACGGAAGCCGGTGTAAACGAGCATCGCCGCCAGCGCCGCCAGCGGAATCTGATGAATGAGGCCGGGCACGAGTGCCACGAACGCCAGTAGGAACACGCCGTGCCACATGTCGGCAAAGCGGGTACGGGCCCCGTTGTCGATATTTGCCTTGCTACGGACGATTTCCGAGATCATCGGTAGGCCGCCGATGAGAGCCGCCAGCGAATTGGCGACGCCCACGGCCAAGACGTCGCGGTTGAAATTGGTCTTCCGCTTCCATGGGTCAAGCAGATCAATCGCCTTGGCGCTGAGCAGCGATTCGAGGCTACCGATCAGCGCGAACAGCGCAATCCATTTCCATGCCGCCACGTACCGCAGCGCCGTGAAATCCGGGTGCGTAATGGCCGCCAGCAGATTCGCCGGAACCTTCACCAAGAACTGCTCGCCGATTTTGAAATTGTGCCCGGCAAGCGTATAGGTATGCTCCTCCGAGAGCTGAAAGTATTGGCCGAGCGGAATCGCCGTCAGCACGACGACAAGCTGCGGCGGGATGCGTCGAATCGACTTGTTCTTGATGTACGGCCAGCCGAAAAGGATCAGCAGGCTGAGCCCGCCGATCAGCGCGATCTCGGGATTCATGTTAACGATCGAGTGCGGCACTTTCGCGAGCAACGGCAGCGGATCGCCGGTCACTCCCATCACACCGAGCGCGACGTGAATCTGCTTGGAAATGATGATCACGCCGATGGCCGCGAGCATGCCGTGGACCGTGCTGCTCGGAAAGAACTCGCCGAGGAAGCCGAGCCGAAATGCGCCGAAGGCGATCTGGATGACCCCGGCGACCAGCCCGACGGCCAGCGTCATCTGATAGGCCCGAGTTGCGGCGTCGGGGGCGTCGCCGACAATCGCTTTGAAATCAGTTACCGCGCCGAGCACGATTACGATCAAACCGGCCGCCGGGCCTTTGATGGTAAGTTCGGAGTTGCTGATGAGCGAAGTGACGACTGCGCCGACGATTGCAGTGAACACGCCCGCAATGGCCGGAAATCCGCTGGCGAGCGAAATGCCCAGGCACAGCGGTAGTGCGATGAGGAATACTAGGAACCCGGAGAGCAAATCCTTGGCGAGGTAACGGCGAAACCCGGAGAAATCGCCGCGGGGGACGTCGGCCTCCGCGGCGGCATTCGGAGCGATGACGGTCTGAGCCAAAGGTGCAATCTCCGCAGTGTGAATTCAATCGTAGACCGACAAAACACGTTCGCGCGCAACGTGCCACAGGCTGAATCATCCTTCACAGATCATCTTCGTTCAGAATAGGAGCGGCCGGAAAGACTGTCGAGTTACAAGGTTGTGAGGTGCCGGTCGTCGCAAAGTTCCCGTGACAATCGTCTTGATTTGACCCTCATTTTCGCCGGAGTTAGCATCACGCTGTCGGCGTATTAGCCTAATTCGCACGAACGCGGGCAAGGCGTTCGCAACTTCGGTCAAGAGGAACATCATGAAGATGCGCAGCGGATCGATCGTTTGCCTGGCCGTCGTCGCGGCATTACATTTCGTTAATCAACCGCTGCTGGCCGACGAAGCCGGCGCCAACAAATACGTTGAGCAAGCCAAGAAGCAAGCAGCCGATAATGACTCGCCCGCGACTGTCGAAACTTCGCTCAAATTGGCCGAAGCTGAACTCGACGGCGTCGAGCAGGCCAAGAAGGCTCCGCTGGTGCAAGCGATCGCCGCCGTACGCGAGCAACTGAAGTCCGCAGAGATGGCCGCGTTTAAGACGAACGTCGAGCGCGAATTGGCGAACATGTTCAAGACGGCCGAAGCGACGCTCGGCGCGCGTAATACCGGCATCGTGAAAACGCTCGACGATCTCGAAGCCAAGCTCAACGATCCGAAGACCAAAGAAGCGCTCGGCGCGGCGGCGGTCGACGCCCAACTCAAGCAGTTGGCGACGTTCCGCAAAGTGAACACCGACAAGATGCGCGAGAACGATCTCGCCGCGGCGACGCGCGATGTGGAGTATGTCGAAACCCAATTCCCGCAATGGATGAAAGACCTTATCGAGGGTTCGCCCAACGCGAAGTCGGGAGCCGCCGAATCGATGGAGCGCCGTTACGCCGGCTTCCAACAGACCATCAAGGAAATCCCGCAAGGCGATCCGACGCTCGTCGCCTTGGTTGCGCGGATGAACAAGATGAAGACTCAGGTCGACGCCGCTTTCGGCAACGTCATGGTCGCCGAAGTACTCGATCGGCTGAAGCGTAACTGGGAGATCGATTCCGCGGAGTTCGCCGATTGGGAAGCCGAAACCACGGTCCCATCGTTTCAGCAACTCGTCAAAGAGCGGAGCGCGGCCACATCCAAACTCGGCGCACCGAAAACCGCCGCCGCCGCAGCCCGGGCTCGGCGATTCTTTGAGAGCCTCGCCACGAACAACCAAGCCAAGCCGCTCGCCGGCCAATCGCCGCTGAAGGAATTCATCGGGTCGATCGCCAAGCTCCGCACCGATACCGAAGCCCGGCTCGCCGCCAACGCCGAGGCAATTCTCGCCGAGGCCGAGAAGACCAATCTCGACAAAGACGGGCGCGATCGGTTGGAGTATTTTGCGAACGATGACCTGCGTCTGACGCTCGAAGGCCATCCGCAATTGGCGGCTTGGCAGGCTCGGGCTCAGGCGAAGATCGCCGCGTTCGATTCGGCAGCGACCGCCGGCGCCGAAGCGAAGTCGAAAGAGTACGACAAACGGAAAGCCGAAGCGGCAGCCCGTTGGCCGGTGTTGATCGCCGATGTCGACGCCGACGAAGGTTTCGACCCGTCCAAGGCGGCCGACTACAAGGGAAAACTGATCCGCATCAAGAACCGCAACAATCGGGCCGGTTGGGACTTCGGCAGCGAGGGAGGCTTCGACTACGCAATCGACATCGACGGCAAGCCGGTGGCCGGACGTTTTGCCCCGGAGGTCAACGCGGCCGTTGAAGAGATGAGGGCCGCGACCGGCGTCGACTCTTTGCCGGAAGAGCCTTACGACGTCCTCGCCGTGTACGAAGGAACCGACGGTAAGCTGATGCGCCGCGTTCAATTCGACGGCAACGTTGAAGTGGCCAACGAGCAAGTGCGCGTTCGCGGCGAAGAAAAGAAAGCGGTCGATGCCCCGGTGCTCAAGATCGTCGGGCTGTACGTCGGGCCAGTCGCCGTTTATTCGCAGTTCAGCGCCGACGGCGCGGTGACCTCGAAGGCAGGCGTCGGCTTCGGGACCCGGCTGTTCGGTCTACTGTTGATGGGCTTGGCCGGCTTCGCGGTGCTGCTCAAGGCGGAATTCGCGCCGCTGGCCGCTTCACCTTCAATGGCGCCGGTGAGAGCTAATCTTTCGTCGCGCAATCAGATTGCGATCGGCATCGCGTTCTTGATCGTCGCCCTGCTCTACATGATCTACGGCAAAATCTACTACGGTCTGCTCGGTAATCTGGCACTCGCGGCGGCGGGCGTTTATCTCGCGCTCGACGCCTTCCAAACCCAAAGCTGGTGGAAGCCGGAGCTTTCGCAGAAGCTGCGAGCGCTGGCGATTCCCATCGGCCTGACCTGCATCGGCATCGGCCTCTGGCGACTGATCTTCAGCTTCCCGGCGTTTGTTTAGGACAAATTAGCGAGGCGACCGATTGTCAACGTGCGGGCATAGCCGCAAGCGAACCGCATAACGGCTCGCTTGCGGTGACGCGTAGTCATCACTCCGTCTCCACCGTCGCCGCGACCACGATCGGCGCCGTGCGATCCGCCCCCTTCACAAACTCCACTTCTTTCACGATGCCTGTACGGTTCGGTCGCACGGCCAAATAGCGCACTTGGCGTCCGTCGAGATCGTAGGCAAATTGCGAATCGGGCACGTCGATACGGCGGATGTAGTCGGCGAAGTGCCGACCGTTGACGAGCGGATGATCTTCCGTCGTGCCGTCGGCAAAGTGCAGGCGGACGATCATCGAAACGGTTTCCGGCGTATTCTTGTTGCCGTTGAAGCCCCAGCCGCTGACGCCACTGAGCAAGTGCAGCGCCTTGATCGACGAATTGACCGGCAGTCGCACGGCGGCCGGCATCGTCGGCGGGAGCTTGCCGTTGGTCGAGTTCAATAGCACGACGTTCGGCGTGCGGCCCCCTTGCGGATCGACAAGTGTGAACGGCACGCCGGCGAACGTCTTGGACGACCAATCGGGGAACACGAGCCGCTCGACCGTCGAATCTTCGCTGTAAAACATCCCCCGCACGCTCACGGCGGTCGCGGCCTTCCGCAAGTCGAGCGCGAAGAATTTGCCGCGGGCCGTGAGAAACTCCAGCAGGTTCGTCAGCTCATCGGGCGTGACTTGCTTTTCAAACCCCTCGGGCATGAGCGATTTGGCGGTCGCAGTCAGTTCGTCGATGTTATCTCGCTGCAC
>JAFLCO010000377.1 GCA_017303535.1 Planctomycetota bacterium | reverse complement strand
CGACGTCGTGAGCCTGCTCAAGCGCGTCGCTCCGACCAACGCCACGGTGCTCATTCAAGGCGCCACCGGCACCGGCAAGGAACTTGTCGCCCAGGCCATCCATCACAACAGCCCGCGGAAGAACAAACCGTTCGTCGCGCTGAATTGCGCAGCGCTCAGCGACACGATTCTCGAAAGCGAACTCTTCGGCCACATCGCCGGCGCGTTCACGGACGCGCGGCATGACCGGATCGGCAAGTTCGAATTCGCCAACCACGGCACGCTGTTTCTCGATGAAGTCGGCGATATGCCGATGCCGACGCAGATCAAACTGCTGCGCGTGCTAGAAAGCGGCGAGATCACGCGGGTCGGCTCGAACGATCCGATCAAGGTCAACGTGAGGCTCATCTCGGCGACGAACGCCAACTTGGAACAGGCGATCGCCGCCGGAAAGTTTCGCAGCGATCTGTATCATCGGCTCAAGGTCGTCACGGTCGTGTTGCCGAGTTTGGCGGAGCGGCGCGAAGACATTCCGCTGTTGATCGAGCATTTCATGAAGCAGTTCGCCAAGCAGCATGAGAAGACCGTCAAGAGCATGTCGACCGCCGCACGCCGCCGACTGATGGCCTACGACTGGCCGGGCAACGTTCGCGAACTGCGCAACGCCGTCGAGCGGATGGTCGTCGTCGACGCCGACGGCGTGCTCGACGTCGATGATCTGCCGTCGGAACTGCTGGCCGGTTCGCCGGAAGCCGCGGCCGATGCGACGTCGGCCGAATCGCACGACGCCGACCTTGCGCATGGCGTCGGGCTGGCGTCGCTGGTCGGCCGGCCGCTGGAAGAAATCGAACGCATTTTCATCACCGAAACTCTGCAAGCCGCCGGCGGCAACCGCGAAGAAGCGGCCAAGCTGCTGGGCATCGGCGAGCGGACGTTGTATCGGAAGATCAAGGAATATCAGTTGTAAGAAGGGCGGAGGGCGGAAGGCGGAGGGGGGAAGAAGAATTTGAATCGCACCTTCCCCCCCTCCACCCTCCCCCTTCCCCCCTTAAATCGAAATCGTCGTGTAGCTCGAAGTCCCCCGTCACCCAATCAAAGTCCCCATGCCCATCCGTCGCCTGCCGCCGTCGGTCGTGAATAAGATCGCGGCGGGGGAAGTCATCGAGCGGCCCGCGAGCGTCGTCAAGGAGTTGATGGAAAACTCGCTCGACGCCGGGGCGACGCGCATCGACGTCAGCGTCGAACAGGGCGGAATGGAGATGGTCCGCGTCGCCGACGACGGCTGCGGCATCGCCTACGACGAACTTCCGCTGGCGATCGCCAGTCACGCGACGAGCAAACTCGTCGACGCCGACGACCTGTTCCGCGTCCACACCTTCGGCTTCCGCGGCGAAGCGCTCGCCAGCATCTCGGAGGTGAGCCGGACCACGCTGAAGAGCCGCACGCACGACAACGACGGCGGTTGGGAACTCGAGGTCGTCGGCGGCGCGGCCGGCGAACTCGTCCCCTGCGGCATGTCGCCGGGCACCACGCTCGAAATCCGCAACCTGTTCTACAACACGCCGGTCCGCCGCAAGTTCTTGCGTTCACCACAGACCGAGATGGGGCACGTCACCGAAGCCTTCACCCGGCTGGCTTTGGCGAACCCGCACGTGCGGTTCACGCTGCGGCACAACGAACGCACGGTCTACGATCTTCCCGCCGATCAGGACATTCCGGCCCGCATCGGGCTCTTCTTCGGCGACGATCTCGCGCGAGACTTAATTGAAATCCAAAGCGGCGACGACGAGATTCGCCTCGGTGGCTACGTGGCCCGACCGAGCCAAAGCCGGTCGCATCCGCGGATGCAGTACCTGTTTCTCAACGGCCGCTTCATCCGCGACCGCTCCCTGCAACACGCGCTGACCGAAGCCTATCGCGGGCTGCTGTTGACGGGTCGCTATCCGATTTCGTTCTTGCGGCTCTCGATGCCGGCCGACGCCGTCGACGTGAACGTCCATCCGACGAAGCTCGAGGTCCGCTTCCAAGACGGCGGCCGCATCTACAGTCATTTGCTGAGCGCGCTGCGTACGAAATTCTTGTCGACCGATCTGACGCACCGTTTGGAGCCGGTAAAGCCCGGCGCGGCGACCAGTGCTGAGACCGGCGCCGCCGTCACGGCGGACGGAGATCCGGCCGGCGCCCACGATCCCGACGCCGCGGTCCGCATGCGACAAGAGTTCGTCCGCTGGGCTCAAGGCGACAACGCTCCGACGGCCCCCGCCCCGTGGGACCTCGACGACGCCGCGGCCTCGCGCAGTGCGGCGACCGTCGTCGCGCAGCCGTCGTCTTACACCTCGATGCTGCCGCCGGGACCGCCGCTGGGATTGCACCGCGTCGCTCCGTTCCGGCCGTATCCGGACCTCGGCCGAACCTCCGCACCGCCACAACCTTATCAACCGGCGACCACCCCGCTTGCGGAGACGCCCGCGGGGCCCGCGCCGTCGGAAGTGGAGCACCATTCGGCGAACCCAGTCGTCGCCCCCTCCGCGGAAATGTCCAGCGGAACAGAAATCGCCCCGGCCGACTTCGCGGAACCGGTCCGCGCGATCCAAGTCCACAACCGCTACCTGCTCGCCGAAAGCGACGAAGGCGTCCTCGTCATCGACCAGCACGCCCTGCACGAACGAATTCTCTATGAACAACTCCGCGCCAAGGTCAACGCCGGGGCGCTGGAAAGCCAGGCCTTGCTGGTGCCGGAGCCGGTCGATTTGCCCGCCACGGAAGCGGCGCTCGTGCTTGAACGCCACGAAGTTTTGGCTCGGCTCGGCATCAGGGTCGAACCTTTCGGCGGCGACACGATTCTTGTTTCCAGCTATCCCGCGATGCTCGCCAACTTCCCGGCGGCCGAAGTGTTGCGAAGCATCGTCGATCAACTGGTCGTCGAGGGGAAAACGCCCGAACGTCGTGATTTGCTCGACGAACTGCTGCACATGATCAGTTGCAAAGCGGCGATCAAAGCCGGCGACCGACTGACGCCGGGCGAAGTCGAGGCGCTATTGGCCGATCGCCATTTGGTCCGCGACACGCACCACTGCCCGCACGGCCGCCCGACGGCGCTGGTGTTTACGAAGGAAGAACTCGATAAGCAGTTTAAGCGGACGTAATGATTCGTCGTCGGCACGCGGAGACAAGCTCCGCGGCTAAATGGGCTTCCGACTAAGCAATAAGAACTAAGCACTAAGAACTTGTCCGTTATTTGCGTTACGCTCGCCGCTGAAGACACTGAGCGATTGCTCGCGCGGCATCGCGCGCTTGTCGCACGGGGATGCCGGCTTGTCGAGTACCGCCTCGATTTTCTTCCGGTCGGTTTGGGATCTAGCAACGTAGCGAAGCTTGTCAAAGATCGTCCCGGTCCGATCATTGCGACGGTTCGCCGCCCGGCTGACGGAGGTAAATGGACGGCGGCCGAGGAACTTCGCCTCGATTGGATTCGTGCCGCCCTCAGTGCCGGAGCGGAATACGTCGACCTCGAACCGGATGCGTCGGCCGCGATCCCGCGGACTGGCTCGACCCGGCGCATCGTGAGCATGCACGACTTTCAGGGGCTGCCCGACGATCTCGGCGCCGTGCATGCCCGGCTGGCCGCGTGCAACGCCGACGTCGTCAAGCTGGCCGTCATGGCCCGCTCGCCGGCGGATAACTTTCGCGTCCTCAAGCTCGTCGCCTCGTCGACCGTGCCGACCACGGCCTTTTGCATGGGGGACCTCGGTCAAGCCTCGCGAATTCTCATCGCTCGCTACGGCGCTCCGTTCACGTACGCCGCCGAGAGCGACGAAGCCGCGGTCGCCCCCGGTCAACTCGGATTCGATACGCTCCGCGATCTCTATCGCTACGAATCGATCGGCCCGGCGACTCCCGTCTACTGCGTCATCGGCGATCCGATCGGCCACAGCAAGAGCCCGCTGATTCACAACGCCGCCCTGGCCGCGCTCGGGCAGGACGGTGTCTACGTCCCGTTTCGCATCCCGCCGGAAGGGCTCGACGAGTTCCTTGCCGGCGCTCGGGAGTTCGGCATCCGCGGCGTGAGCATCACGATTCCGCACAAGGAAACGTCGCTCAAGTGCGCCACCCGGCTCGATCCGGCGGCTGCAACGATCGGTGCCGTCAACACGTTGCACTTCGCGGCCGACGGTGAGACGTACGCCTACAACACCGACGAGCCGGGCGCGATGGAAAGCCTCGAAGCGGCGCTCGGCGAACCGTTGGCCGGCAAGCGCGCGCTGGTGCTCGGAGCCGGCGGCGCGGCCAAGGGGATCGTCTACGGACTTTTGCGGCGCGGCGCGACGACGACGGTCACCAATCGCAACGCGGCCCGGGCCGAAGAACTTGCCGCCGCGCTTGGGTGTCAAACCGCAAGTTGGGAAGCTCGCACCGAGGTTCCGTACGACGTGCTGGTCAACTGCACGCCGCTGGGGATGTACCCGAAGGTCGACGACACTCCGCTCGACGTCGCAGCGCTACGTCCCGATACCGTCGTGTTCGACACCGTCTACAACCCTCAGCAAACCCGCCTGCTGCGCGAAGCAACGGAGCGAGGTTGCCGCACGGTCGTCGGCACCGAAATGTTTCTCCGCCAAGCGGTCTGGCAGTTCCGCTACTTCACCGGATCGCCGGCCCCGCTCGGCGTGATGCGGGCCGCACTTGCCGCAGGTCGCCCGCCGCGGCTCGGGCCGATCGTTCTGATCGGCTATCGCGGCACCGGCAAGACCACGGTCGCTCGCCTGCTCGCCGAACGTTTGAACTGGCGCTGGCTCGACGCCGACGTCGAACTCGAAGCTCGCGCGGGCAAGACGATTGCCCAAATTTTCGCCGACGACGGCGAGCCGGCCTTCCGCTCGCTCGAAGCTCAGGTCCTCGCGGAATCCTTGCAAGGGGGCTCGCTTGTCATCGCTTGCGGCGGCGGCGCGGTGCTGCGTGACGACAATCGCGAATTGCTGCGCCGTACCGCCTCGGTCGTTTGGCTAGAAGCCCGCGCGGAAACTTTGTACGAGCGGATCCAAGCCGATAAGTCGACCTCGGCCCGACGCCCGAACCTCACCTCCGCCGGCGGGCTCGACGAGGTCCGCCAAATGCTCGAGCGCCGTGCGCCGCTTTACGCCGAGTGCGCGAAACTCCGCATCGACGCCGACCGGCAATCGCCCGCAGCCGTGGTCGATGCGATCGCGGCGGCTTGGAAGCTCGGCGAAGAAAGGAAGCCCGCGTGAACCTGCTGGACAAGTTCATCGCGTGGCCGATCGGCTGGCGTTACGCCTTTGTTGCGCTGGCCGGGCTCTTTGCGGGGGCGATCATCAACTGGGCGACGTACTCGCTGTCGTACAAAGCAACGCACCGCAGTCCCTGGTCGCGCCGTCATCCGCGCGGCGAGCGATCTTCGCATTGGGATCGCCTGCCGATCTTTGGCTGGCGTCGGTTGCGGCATCTTGAAGGGAAAGAGAACTTCCCGCCCGGGTTCTGGATTCGGCCGCTGGTGATCGAAGCCGTCTGCGCACTCGGCTTCGTCGCTTGGTATTGGTACGCGGCCGTGGCCGGCGGCTTGCTGCATCCGCCGATCGCGCCGGGCCTTGTCGCGGCGAATCCGATCCTGTCGCTCGTGCTGCACGCCGGCTGCGTCGCGCATCTCACGCTATTCGCGTTTATGTTGGCCGCTTCGCTGATCGACCTAGACGAATGGAACATCCCGGATGCCGTGACGATTCCCGGCACGATCGTCGGCGTCGTGTTGCTCACGTTGCTCCCCGCACAATTGCCGGCTTATTTCGATCGCCGGATCATGGTCGTGCCGCAGCCGCTGGACGCCGCCAGGCCGTTCGCATGGCCTGCAAGTTGGAACGCCGGCGAACTCTCGGCGCTGTTGATCGCGCTGGCTTGCGTCGTCGGCTGGTGCCTGGCGCTCTTGGTCGGCGGCCGCTTTCCGCGGCTGCGCGCCGGTCGTGGGCGTTGGAGCAACGCCGTGCGGTTGTTTGTTCGTCGCATCGTGCGCGATTCGGCCACGCCGTGGATCGTGGCCGTCGGCATACTCGGCTGCGCGGCGACTTACGCCGTGTGGAAGTTCGCGCCGACGCATTGGTACGCCCTGCTCTCGTCGCTCTTGGGGAT
>JAFLCO010000376.1 GCA_017303535.1 Planctomycetota bacterium | reverse complement strand
AGCCTTCACCGCGGCCACGTCGCCCGTGACGAACGCCGTCACCAAGCCGCTGCCGACCTTGTCCCAACCGACGAACGTCACGTTCGCGGCCTTCATCATCGCGTCGCTGGCTTCGAGCAGGGCCACAAAGCCCTTGGTCTCGATCATGCCCAGCGCTTCCATTGCCTTCGCCATTGCTGGATTCTCCGAACTGAAAAACAAAACGAATGTATGTGCTGACCGAACTCATTGCGAACTACTGCCGAATCAATTCCACCTTGGTCGCGTGGTCGAGGTCGACCGCGTTTCCTTCGTCGGTATCGATGTGAACTTCGAGCTTGCTCGTCGCATCGGCCCGCACGAGCAAATCTTCAAACGTCGTCGAGCAACTCGACTTGATCCGTAGCGCCATGCGGTCGCCGTTCTTCACGCCGTATCGTGCGGCGTCCGCCTGATTCATGTGGACGTGCCGCTCGGCGCGGATCACGCCTTGTTTGAGTTCGACGACGCCCTTCGGCCCGACCAACACGCAGCCGGGCGTATCGTCGATCTTGCCGCTGGGGCGCACCGGCAAATCGATGCCGAGTGAAATACCGTCGGTGAACGCGAGTTCCACTTGGCTAAAGGGCCGTGTCGGGCCGAGCACGCGCACCGTGGGCAGCATCCGCTTCCGCGGGCCGACGACCATGACCGTCTCGGCCGCCGCGTAGAAACCGTCTTGGTAGAGCGGCTTTTCGGGGTTCAGCACCGCCCCGCGCCCGAAGAGGATTTCGACGTCTTCGTCCGTCAGATGGACGTGCCGCGCCGAAACGCTGACGACCAACTCCGGCGCCTTGGGCGCAGTCGGCGCCTGCTTGTAGACGATCTCGCGCACGATCCGTTCAATCGTCGCACGATCTAAACTTGAAGCGATGCTCATGTGTATTCGAAACTCTATATTGACTATTCAACCCGTGCCGCGACCGTAAGTCGCACGCCGGCCGCTTCCACTTTCTTCTTCCACTCAACGCTGATCCCGTCGTCGACGACGAGTTGCGTCGCCGCTTCGAGCGGGGCCAAGTGGGCCAAGCTCTGGTGCCCGAACTTCGTGCTATCGGCCACGACGATCACTTCCTCGCCGGTTTGCATCATGGCCCGCTCGGTTTCCACCAGCAGTAGGTTGCTGTTGTAGAACCCGCGGTCGTTGATGCCCGCCACGCTCAGCACGACTCGCCGCACGTTGAGCCGGGCCAAGATCTCGTTGGCGTACGGCCCGAGCGACACGCCGGTGCGCGGATAGACGTAACCTCCGAGCAAAACTAAATCGGTCGTCGCGTTCGAGGCGAACAAGTTCGCCACCGGCAGCGAGTTGGTCACAATCTGCAGCGGCCGACCGACCAACAGCCGGGCCACCTCGTATGTCGTCGTGCCGCCGTCGAGCAGCACCGTGTCGCCGTCGGAGATCAACTCCGCCGCACGTCGGGCAATGGCCCGCTTGCGATCCCAGTTGGCCGGCTGCAGCTGATCGAAGTGCGGCAGCTTCGGCGACGCCCCGGTGTAGAACACGCCGCCGTGCGTCCGCTTCGCATGGCCCGCCTCTTCCAGCGCTTCCAAGTCGCGACGAACGGTCGACTCGCTAACGGTCAGCAGCTCGGCTAAGTCCGGCAGCGCCGCGAACCCGCGCTCGCGTACGAGTTCGAGCAACCGCGATCGACGCTCTTCGACAATCGCCACTACTGCCTACCGCCGGGCCTGGTGAACACTTCCGCTTGCACGACACGCTTCAACCACAATGGCAAATATCTTCCACAATCTGGCAGATATCAACCGCCAAACGCCGCAATTTTGACTTTAACCTCGCCGCAGACCGCCAATTTTAACGCAAACCGCTGCTGTTGCACAGCTTACGTATTTTGCGATAAGTTTGACGACAGAGGCTCGATGCTCATTCTTGCCGGAGTTCCATCACCTGTCGAACATAATCCGGCTGCGAAAGACCCTGAATTCCGTGCTTGAGCCGAAAGAGGTTCCGGGCATAACGGTTCGCCCGTTTGCAGGGCCGGACGACGTTGCGGCTTGGCTCGATCTAAGGACCGCAGCCTTCGCGAATTTGGTCGCCGCCGGACGCCCGTGGACGGCGGAAGACTTCCACCGTGAGTTCACGGCCAAGCCCTGGTGGTCGCCCGACGCGTTGCTGTTGGCGACGTCAACAGCGAGCCGAGAGCGTGAGCGACCGGAGTCTAAAACGTCTCTCATCGGCGCAATCTCGCTCGGACGCACCGGCCGCCCGCCTCACGAAACGGCCGCCGTGCAATGGCTGATGGTCCATCCCGATCATCGCCGCCGGGGCATCGCTCGACTTCTGCTCCGCACGCTCGAAGCGGAAGCCTGGCGGCGCGGCGATCACGCGCTCACACTGGAGACGCACGCTTCCTGGAACGCGGCGACTGAGCTTTACCGCAACGCCGGCTACGTCCCGGCTTGAAGCACCCGCACGAGTCGCCCGTCATGGCGAATGCGACCTTCGGCCAGGAGCCGCAGGGCTTCGGGATACGCCTCGCACTCGGCTTCGAAGACGCGCGCGGCGAGCAGGTCGGGCGTGTCGCCGTCGAGCACCGGCACGGCGCGCTGCAAGATGATCGGCCCGTGATCGTACTCGTTGTCGACGAAGTGCACGGTGCAGCCGCTCAGCTTCGCTCCGTACGCGAGCACCGCCTCATGCACATGGTGCCCGTACATCCCGTGGCCGCAGAAGGCTGGAATGAGGCCCGGGTGGATGTTGAGTACCCGCCAATCGAAGTCGCTCGGGATCGGCACAAACTTTAAGAACCCGGCCATGACGACGTAGTCGCAATCGTGACGACGAATCTCGTCGAACACGGCCGCGCCGTAAGCTTCGTCGCTTGCGAACGATTTCCGCTCCAGCACGGCCGTCGGAATGCCGGCAGGCCGCGCGTATTCGAGTCCGCGGGCTTTCGCATTGCTCGAGACGACGCAAGTGACGCGCACAGGCAGACCGCGCCGCTCGATCTGTTCGAGGATGTTGCGCAACGTCGTCCCGCCGCCGGAGATCAGCACGACGACGTTCAAGGGTTTTGTTACCGGGGCGGTCATGACGGCCGCACCTTGACGAAGACCTGCAGCGCCGTGCCGCCGAGCGGAACTTCCACCGGCGTCACGCCTGCCGTCGGTTCGAATTTAAGGGCGGTCGCCAACGTTTCGCCGCGGATGTAATCCGCAAACGCTCCGAGCGCCAACAAGGCTTCGCCCGCCTCACCGACGATGCCGATCTCGATCCGGTCGGTGTACCCGCAGTCGAGGTCTTTGCGAATGTTCTGAATGCTGTGGACGAAGTCGCGCGCGAGTCCTTCGGCGACGAGTTCCGGTGTGACTTCCGTGGATACGACGACCACACCGGCCGCGCTATTCGCGGCGGCCCAGCCCGGCTTGGCTTGCAGACGGACCTGTACTTCTTCGGCGTCGAGCACGAGCGGACCATCGGCAAGCTCCAGCGTCGCTTTCTGCTCGGCTTCGAGTTGCCGCAAGAGCGCGGCAGCATCGACCTTCGCCAAGGCCTGCTTCACCAGCGGCAACCGTTTGCCGAGCTTCGGGCCAAGTTTCTTCAGGTCCGGCAGCACGGTGTAGGCGACGTATTCGTCGGCCCGCGTGGCGAACTCGACCTTTTTGACGTTCAGTTCCTCGCGGATCAGCTCGCAGTGTTGATCGAGCCAAGCTTGGTGGGTATTGGAGGCCAAACAGATTTCAACTTTTGCCAGCGGTTGTCGCACCTTGAGCTTGGCCCCCATGCGCGCGCTGCGGCCGAGCGACACGACCTCGCGCATCAGATTCATCTGGGCCGACAATGCCGCGTCGATCACGGCGCCGTCCGCCTGTGGGTAATCGCAGAGATGCACGCTTTCCAGCGTGCGCGGAGCGCCGTCTTTGTCGTTGCCGCACCCGGCAACGGCCAGGTTCTGCCACATCGTTTCCGCCAAAAACGGCGTGAAAGGGGCAATGAGCTTCATCGTCGTGACGAGGCACTCGTAGAGCGTCCAGTACGCGTCGAGCTTGGCCGGGTCTTGCTTGTCTTCGGCCCAAAAGCGGTCGCGGCTACGGCGGACGTACCAATTGCTCAAGGCATCGACGAAAGCGATAAGCTGCGCGCAGGCATTGAAGTTGTCGTAGGCGTCCATTCGCTCGACGACTGCCTGCGTCGTGCGGTGCAATTCGCTCATGATCCAGCGATCGAGTTCGCTGCGGTCTTTGATCGGGCGGTAGGTCTTGGCCTTCGCCAGCACCTCCGGACGCAAGTCGCCGAGTTCACCGGGGAGGAGTTTGGCAGGGGAGAAACCGTCGATGCCGGCGTAGATCACGAAGAAGCTGTAGCAGTTCCAGAGTCGCAGGAGGAACTCGGGAATGCTTTCCTTGATCGCCTGCTCGCTGTAGCGGATCGACGTCCAGGGCGGCGAGTTGGCGTAGAAGTACCAGCGGAGCGCGTCGGCCCCGTACTTGTCAAAGATTTCGTTCGGCTCGCGGTAGTTCCGCTTGCTTTTGGACATCTTCTGCCCGTCTTCGCCAAGCATCAGACCCAGCACGATGCAATTTTTAAACGGATGCGGATAGGGCTGCGTCTGCTCCGCCCTCCCCCCTCCACCTTCCCCCCTCTTCTCACCAAAGAGCAACGTACTAATCGCCAGCTGGCTATAAAACCAGCCTCGCGTTTGGTCGATCGCCTCGCTGATGAAGTCGGCCGGGAACTGGCTTTCAAATTGCTCCGCGCTGCCGGGCTTTGCCGGATAGCCCCACTGTGCGAACGGCATCGCGCCGGAGTCGTACCAGCAGTCGATCACTTCCGTCACGCGCCGCATGTGCGCGCCTTTGGCGAACGGCGAGTCGTACGTGATCTCGTCGATGTACGGTTTGTGGACCATCAAGTCGTCGGGCAGATTCGGATCTTCGGCCTTGGCGCGCTGCCAGGCTTCGGTACCTGCGAGCCCCGGCTTCTTGAGGAGTTCGTCGTAGGAGGCGACCGCCTCCATCTTGCCGGTTTGCTGACAAACCCAAATCGGCAGCGGCGTGCCCCAATAACGTTCGCGCGAGAGGGCCCAGTCGACGTTCGTCGCCAGGAAGTTGCCGAACCGGCCGTCGCGAATGTGCTCCGGTTGCCAGTTGATCTTGGAGTTGTTCTCCAGCATCTCCCCTTTGAACTGGCTCGTGCGGATGAACCAACTCTTGCGTGGATACTGAATGAGCGGATCCTGCTCGGCCCGCCAGCAGAACGGGTAATCGTGCAGATACTCTTCGCGATGCCAGAGGAGCCCCTTCTCGCGAATGGCGCGGGCAATGTCCTTGTCGGCCTCCTTGACCCAGCGGCCTTCGTACTCTGGCGCGTCTTTGGTGAACTTCCCGTCCGGCCCGACGGCGCAGATAAGATCTGGAGCGTCGCTCGGAACAAACCGCTCTTTCTCGTCCGCGAGAACCTGATAATCGACTTCGCCGAATGCCGGCGCGATATGAACGACGCCTGTACCGCTGTCAGTCGTGACGAAATCGGCGCCAACAACACGCCATTCCCGGGCTTGCAAAACATTAAAGTGCTGGATGCGTCCCTCGCGCTCGCCGCGAATCGTCTTCCCGCTCGAGCTCGTGTAGTCGAGAGGTTGCTTGTAATAGTAGTCGAAAGGCGGCAGGTATCGGACACCGACCAACTTCTCGCCAGGCAGCTTTGCCGTGACCTTCAGCTCGCGGCCGACCTTCGCAGCCAGCGTTTCGTGCAACGCCGCGGCGATGAGCAGTTTCTCGGTCTTGCCGTCATGCTCGTCTTGCACGACGACATATTCCAACGCTGGATGTACCGCAGCAAACTGGTTGCTCGGCAGCGTCCAGGGCGTAGTCGTCCAAACGAGCAAGCTGATATTTTCATCAAGCCCGAGTTGCTTCGCCTTTGCATCCGCGACAATCGGAAACTTCACATACACGCTCGGGTCGGCCACCTGTCGGTAGCCTTGGCCCACTTCGCCACTTGAGAGCGCGGTCCCGCCCTGAGCCCACCACCAGACGATCTTATGGCCTTGGTACAGGAGCCCTTGTTCGAAGAGTTGCTTGAGCGACCACCAGACGCTTTCGACGAACGACTTGTGGTAGGTGACATACGCTTCCTTCAGGTCAACC
>JAFLCO010000375.1 GCA_017303535.1 Planctomycetota bacterium | reverse complement strand
TTGGAGGCGAGCTGGATTTTGTGGGCGGCGACGATGTAGCCGGTAGCGTCGAGAATGCTGGCGGCGGCGGCCGTGTTGGCGGTGTGGGCCGGTTTGCAGCCCGGCGCTTCGGGCGAGTTGCTTAATCGGGCCGTGGCGGCCGCTGCGGCGGGGGCCGGCGTCGTCGGGCTCTACGGCCTCGGCTTCACCAAGATTCTCAAAAAGGAAAACCAGTGGACGGCCGCGGCGCTCGACGTCGTCCCCTGGCTCTGCGGCGTTACCGGCGCGACGCTCGTCTTCGTTCTCTCCGTCGAAACGTACGAATACTTCGCCCTCGGGCAAGTGCTCATCGGCCGCACGGCGCTGGCCACGGTGATCGTCGCCCTGGCCGCGCTCGTCTTCGCTGCGCTCGTCGCCGCCTTGGTGCCTGGCCGCGACCCGCTCCGGCTCAGCGAGCGCGGACGGACCGTCTACGTCTACGCGGCCGAAGTCCTGCTGGCCCTGATGTTCCTGCACATCCGACTCACGCTGCCGGAGCTGTTCACCGGCTACTTTTCGCGCTACTGGCCGGTGATCGTCATGTGTCTCGCCTTCGCCGGCGTCGCCCTGAGCGAATGGTTTCGCCGCCGCAACCAGGCGATTCTCTCCGAACCGCTGGAGCGCACCGGGGCACTGTTGCCGCTGCTGCCCGTGTTCGGCTATTGGGCCGGCAATCCCGAGGTGCACTATTCGCTGGTGCTCGTGGCCGTCGGCGGTTTGTATGCTGCGCTGGCCGTGCTGCGCAAGAGTTTCGGCTTCGGCATCCTCGCGACGCTCGCGGCCAACGGCGGGCTCTGGTACTTCCTCGACCACCAGGACGGCCTGGGCCTGCTGGAGCATCCGCAGCTGTGGCTGATTCCGCCGGCGCTCTGCGTGCTGGTCGCGGCCCATTTGAACCGTCGGCAGATGACGGCCGAGCAATCGACGGCCGTGCGCTACGGCGCGGCTTCGGTCGTCTACGCGGCTTCCACGGCCGACATCTTCTTAAACGGCGTGGCGGAGGCGCCGTACCTGCCGCTGGTGTTGGCCGCCTTCGCGATCGCCGGGATGCTGGCCGGCATCGCGCTGCGAATTCGCGCGTTCTTGTACTTGGGCCTGACGTTCCTCATGCTGGCCCTGGCGACGATCATCTGGCACGCCGGCTACAACCTCGACCGGACATGGATCTTCTACGTCACCGGCATCGTCTCCGGCGTGCTGATCATCGCGCTGTTCGCCGTGTTCGAAAAGAAACGCGAAGAAGTGCTGCGCGTTGTTGAGACGCTCAAGAATTGGGACTGAGCGCAGCGAAGTCCCCGGCAACGAACAGTTGCCGGAATTTAGCCGCGGAGCTTGCCTCCGCGCTTCTGCGATCATCGGCGCACATTAGCGCGGAGACAAGCTCCGCGGCTAAATGGAGAGAGCGCTTCCGACAACTAGCGCCTAACTCCTAGCGCCTAGTTGATCAACGTATCCATCACTTCCACGTAGTTCACCACGCGGTACTCGAGCGACTTCGCGACGGCGCGAACCGCTTCTTGGGCGAGTTGCTTGTGATAGAAGCTGCCGACCATGCCGCGAATGGCGAGCGTGCCGGGAGTTTCTTCTTCGACGACCAGCGAGCGCAGGTCGAACAGAGGGCTCGCGTCGAGCGCGGCCTGGGCTTCGCGACAGACTAAAACGGACGAAACGGTCGACATCTGGTCTCTCCTTGACCTGGGCGTAAGGGCGGAGCGTGAATCAGAAAAGCTGATGCGGCGATGCAGCCGACCGATTTTTTCTCCTCCTTTCGAGATGAATTGTCAAGCAAGGAGTCCCACAGATGTGGGAGAAGGCAGCCGCCGGCACCGCTTGCAGCCGGTAACGTGCGTAATCGGCGCAACCTCATAAAGCCTAGGGACTTTACGTCCCTGGGACGCTACGAGGGCACCGCTTGCCAAATCAACGTCGCGCGTTGGGTCCCCGGGCTGTAAATAAAGCGGCGATACGTATTTCCGCCGGCGGAGCGGCGGACTACTTCGGCAACTTCCCGGCCGTGCGGAGGTAGTCGATCACCTGATCCGCCAGTTGTTCGGCCGTGTAGGCCGCCGAGTCGAGCCGGAGTTCCGGTTGGGCCGGCGGCTCGTAGGGGTCGCTGATGCCCGTGAAATGGGCGATCTCGCCGGCTCGGGCCTTTTTGTAGAGCCCCTTGGGGTCGCGCTGTTCGCAAAGTTCGAGCGGAGCATCAACGAACACTTCCACGAAATCGCCGGCGGCCAGCGCCGTGCGCACGGCGTCGCGATCTTTTCGGTAAGGGCTCACGAAGGCCGTGAGCGTGACGAGGCCCGCTTCGGCGAAGAGTTGGGCGACCGCGCCGATGCGGCGAATGTTCTCGGCCCGATCTTCCGCGCCGAAACCGAGCCCAAATCGCGTCGCGGCCTTTTCGCCATAGGCTTCCTTGAGCAGGGCCGGCGGCGCGTTGAGGCCGTGGCGGACGTTGTCGCCGTCGAGCACGAAGCTCCGCACGCCGAGCTGGTGCAACTTATGGTCGACGATGTTCGACACCGTACTCTTGCCGCAACCGCTGAGCCCGGTGAACCAAACGACGCACCCGCGATGGCCGTTGAGTTGCTCGCGGGCTTCGCGACTAACGCTTTGTTTGTGCCAAACGATGTGGATGTCGGACATAGCGGAAGTGGGGAGTGTGGAGTGTGGAGTGGGGAACAAGCAGCGGCAGATCGCTCGTTGACGGTCTCCGTCCTTCATTCCCCACTCATCACTCCCCACTCCCCACTCGATCTCCTTTATAGTTTCGCCATTTCACAAAGCGTCGCCGTGACCACCGGTTGCGGACAGCTCCAGACCAGGAAGAACAGCGCTTCGCGGCACCAGCGGCCGGCCGGGTGTCCGACAACGTAGCCGGAACCTTTGGCCGCGGCTAGGGCCGCCTGTGCGCTGCGCAAGGCCAGCCCGTTGGCGCGGTGGCGCACGTCGTCGGGCGTCGGTAGAGGACAACCCTGGGTGGCTGGGGCATAGCGCAGCGGTGCCCCAGTTTTCGACGTCGATATCACTGGGGCTTCGCCTGCGGCTCCAGCTCCAGCCACCCTCACGTCGGATATTTCCGCCAGCGCCGCTAAGTCAGATGCCAGCGCGGCGCGCTGTGTTTCAAGCTCTGCGGCGATCGGCTTCAGGTCGTCGCGGCGAGTCGCTTCTGCTTGCAGATACTCGACCGTCGCCGCCGTCACGCCCAGCGCCAAGGCCGAAGTTTGCAACCCGCCGGTGCCTGCGCCTTTGCCGTGCTTCAATACGTCGGGCACCACGGGAGCCAGTAGCCACTCGCGCTCGAGCAGCACGTTCTCGCAACGTACCGGACCGGTGCTGGTCGCCGTGAGTCCGACCATCTCGGCGGCGGGCTCCACCGTGATGCCCGGCCGATCGGTCGGCAGCACGCCGAGCAACTGCCGCCCGTCGTCGAGCGTCGCGCCGGTCACAATCCACTTCGCATGCGCGCCGCCGGTGACCCACGGGATCGTGCCGTCGAGCACATAGCCCTCGGCCGTTTCGCGGGCGCGCATCACCGGCTGCACGTGCCGGCGGCTGGTCGTGAGTTGCGCGATGCCGACGGCGCCGTAGGCCCGACCGTCGAGAAGTTCGGGAAGGACGCGACGTTTGAGTTCGTCGTTGTCACCGGCCGCCTCGCGGGCCGCCACGCCGGTCGGCTGCGTCAAACAAAAGGCCGAGGTCAAACAGCCGGACGCCAGCCGCGACAGCACGGCCAACATGTCGGCCTGCGGCTTTGCGACGCCCCCCAGCTCCGGCGGCACGTACCAACGGACGATGCCCGCCTCGGCACACCGACGCAGCTGTTCACGGGGCCAGACCGACCGTCGGTCGGTCTCTTCGGCGTGCTCGCGCAGAAAAGCAACGAGATCCTCAAGTTGATCCACTACGTCACTCAATTCACTAACGCTCGTAATTCGTGGGGGGCGGGTGCCTGGGGCATAGCGAAGCGGTGCCCCAGTTCTGTGTCGCATCTACTGGGGCTTCGCCTGCGGCTCCAGCCCCAGCCACCCGACGTCGCGATAACAGCAGTATTGATAATCTACGCAAACTACGACTATTACGCCGATTTTGCAAATGCTGACGGGGGTGGCCTGCCGATAGAGTTTGCCGATGCGCCGCCACGCCGAACCAATGCGAACTCACTTCGCCGAGCCCGTTTCCGGGGTCGTGGCTTCGTCGGCTTGCGATATAATCCCAGCGCACATCATCTCTCGGCCGCCGCTCCGTCGCACGGTTCGCATCGCCATGCGGCGCGGCATCCCGGCCCTACGAATTCTCGTTTCATAGGCGGCACGCCTAGCCCAGTGGAAGGATCGCGCGATGAGCAGCACCGAAATCGCCTCGGCCCGTAGCATGGAAAACTCTCCCGTGGCACAAACCGACGCGGTCACGCTGTACGAAAAATGTCAGGCCTTGGCCAACAACCTCTGGTGGTCGTGGCAGCCGGACGTCGTGAACCTGTTCCGCGACTTGGATCCGATCCGCTGGCGGCAGCTCGACCATAACCCGATCGCGCTGCTTTCGGAGTTCAACGCCGATCGGCTTGAGCTCCGCGTCGCCGAGCTGGTGCTCTACAGCCGCATCAACCATGCGTATCGCCGGCTGAAGGAATACTTGGTCACGAACCAAACCTGGGGCAACACGCACGCCGGCGTATTGGGCTCGAAGCCGGTCGCGTATTTCTCCGCCGAGTTCGGCATGCACGAATCGATTCCGATCTATTCGGGCGGTCTCGGCGTGCTCTCGGGCGACCATGTGAAAAGCTCAAGCGACTTGGGCATTCCGTTCATCGCCATCGGTCTGTTCTACGACCAAGGCTACTTCAAGCAACGGCTCGACCACGACGGCTACCAAGTCGAAGAATATCTCGACACCAAGGTCGAAAACCTGCCGATGGCGCCGGCCCTGGGCACCGACGGGCGTCCGGTGCTCTTGCACATCGAAACGCGCTCCGGCGTGTTGCACTTCAAAGTCTGGAAGATGAACGTCGGCCGCGTGGAGCTATATCTGCTCGATTGCGACGTCGACGGCAATAGCCCCGAAGATCGCGAACTCACGGCCCGGCTGTACGGCGGCGACCATCGCACGCGCATCCGCCAAGAGCTGGTGCTCGGCGTCGGCGGCGTGAAGGCGCTGCAAGCCTTGGGCATTTCGCCGGGCGTGTATCACCTCAACGAAGGGCACAGCGCGTTTGCACCGCTCGAGGCCATTCGCCAGATGATGGAATTCGACGGGCTCACGTTCGACGACGCCATGCGCGACGTGGCCCGTCACACGGTTTTCACCACGCACACGCCGGTGCCGGCCGGACACGACCGCTTCGACGCGGGCCTGATCGAAGAACACTTGGGCCCGCTCCGCGATCGCTTGGGCATTTCGCACGATCAACTGATGGGCCTCGGCCGCGTGGAGCCGCATAACGGCGGCGAAACGTTCTGCATGACGGTGCTCGCGCTCAAGGCTTCGCGACACGCCAACGCCGTGTCGAGCCTGCACGGGCACGTGAGCCGGCGGATGTGGTCGCACCTTTGGCCGTGGCGCGTCGAAGAAGAAATTCCGATCGGCCACATCACCAACGGCGTCCACGTGCCGAGCTGGCTTGCTCACCAGATGCAGCAACTTTACGATCGCAACTTCCCGGTGAACTGGATGGGCCGCATGGGCGAGCCGGAAGTGTGGCGGCTGATTCACAACGTCGACCCGGGCGAACTCTGGGAGACGCACCACTCGCTGAAGAACCTGCTGTTGGCGTTCGTGCGTCGCCGCGTGAGCCGCGATTGCCGTCGCCGGGGCGAGAGCGACGACGCCGTCGAAGCGGCCCGCAACATGCTCGACCCGAACGTTTTGACGATCGGTTTCGCACGCCGCTTCGCCACGTACAAGCGGGCCAACCTGATCGCCAGCGACATCGAGCGCTTGGCCGATCTGATCAACGACAGCGAGCGGCCGATTCAACTCATCTTCGCCGGTAAGGCGCATCCGGCCGACGAGCCGGGCAAGGGGCTAATTCGCAGCGTCGCCAACCTGCGGCACGATCCGCGCTTCGCCGGCCGCGTGGCGTTCATCGAAGACTACGATATCAACGTCGCTCGCCACATGGTGCAGGGCGTTGACGTATGGCTCAACAACCCGCGCCGTCCGCTCGAGGCCTCCGGCACGAGC
>JAFLCO010000374.1 GCA_017303535.1 Planctomycetota bacterium | reverse complement strand
GGCTTTACCGTGCCATCTCGCAAGAGTCGCCCGACGAAATGGCTAAGAAGGTCGCCGGCTATCGTGCCCAGGGATATACGCGATTCCAACTTAAGGTCGGAGGCGACTCGGACGTCGACATTGAACGAATTCGCGCCGTGCGGGCGATGCTTAAGCCAAACGATCGTTTGGTGGCCGATGCCAATACCGGTTGGACGCAGCACGAGGCCATGAGAGTCGTTCGTGCGGTACGCGACGTTGACGTTTACATCGAACAGCCGTGCCTGACCTATGAGGAGTGTCTAGCGGTACGGCGACATTCAGATCATCCGTTCGTGCTCGACGAGAACGTCGACGGTCTCGACATGCTCTTACGGGCCAAGGCCGACTTGGCAATGGACGTGGTCAATCTGAAAATCAGCAAACTCGGCGGGTTGACCAAAACCAAGCAAGTCCGCGACTTGTGCGTGAGCATGGGAATTGCGATGACGTTGGAAGACAGCTGGGGCGGCGACGTGACGACGGCCGCCATCGCGCACTTGGCGCACAGCACGCCCGAAGAGTTTCGGTTCACGAGTACGGACTTCAACAGCTACGTGACGGTGAGCACGGCCACGGGCGCGCCGCAACGTGAAAACGGCTATATGCAAGCCGGCGCAGCGCCCGGCTTGGGAATCGAACTGCGTCCTGAGGTGGTAGGGCCGCGCGTCGTGGACGTTGCGCTCAGGTAGCCGTCGCAACATTTGCGAAGTGGCGCGATCTAGCTGCTCCGCCGTCGCGATAGTCTTCGCGGTCTTCGCTAAAAAGAATGCACGGGCAGTCACCTGGTTTAGAGATCAAATGAAAATGTCGATGTCGATTTTCTCAAGGCGGCGGCTGCTTTTCGCGATTGTGTGCGTAAGTCTGCCGCTTGGCTGCGGAATCGCGGCGGAGCCCGCCGGGGCCGGGCGATCGGAAGCTGCCCCGCACGACTCGAAGGTCCGTCCGCAACTCCAGATCATCAACGGCACCGAACATCCGATCGACGTATTCTGGATGCGAGGCCCGCGCGACCGCGTGCCGAACGGTACGGTCGAGCCGGGAAAAAACTCGTTGATAACGACGACGCTCGGCCATCGGTTTGCCGTGGTCAGCCGTCACGACCAATCCCAGTCGCTGGTGACCTGCGAGGTGCCGGTACAAGCCTTCCGATTTGGCGGCGTGCCGAAGTTTTACTCGCAGCACGCCGCAGCCCAGGGTTTGCCGATCGTCGCCTCGGAGCGGGTGAGTCCGTTTGCCCTGCGTGAAGCGGTCTACATCGTTGATGCGATGTTGGCCAAAAGACCCGATGTCCGCAGCGCCATGATTCAGAGCGGCTCGCGGCTCTGCATCATGGCTCACAACGAGTTTACGACCGACTTGCCGGAGTGGGCTTGGCTGGCCGACGAGCCCGTCCCCGGTTTCGAACATCTCCCTGCGCGCGACTATCGCGACGCCCGGGCGCGCGGCATGGGCGGTAGCCAAACCGACCCGTACTGCTCGTGTGCCGAGGAAAACGTGCTCGGCTACGAAGGCGACCCTTATGCCGCCGAGAACATCTTGATTCACGAGTTGGCGCACAATATTCACCTCCGCGGGATGAGTAACGTCGACCCGACCTTCGATTCTCGAGTTCGGGCGGCCTATCAAGCGGCCATGGCGGCCGGGCTCTGGAGGGGAAAGTACGCCTCGGTGAATCACCATGAGTATTTCGCGGAAGGCGTGCAGTCGTGGTTCGACGACAACCGAGAGAACGATCATGACCATAATCACGTAAATACCCGCGCGGAACTGACGGACTACGACCCTCGGCTGGCCGCGCTGTGTCGGGAAGTGTTCGGGGATACCGAGTTCCGCTACACCAAGCCTGCGACACGGCTGACCGGGCACCTCGCGGGATATGATCCGGCCGCGGCACCGAAGTTCGAATTCCCCGCTCGACTCGGCGAAACTCGAAAAGCGATTCGCGCAGCCGCCGAGCAGCGCGATGCGAAGGCGCGCGGTCGCTAAGTCCCCTTTTTGCCGGAAGCAGATTGCAAGTTAGGACGCTTTCAACGGATATTCCATGCCGGACCACGCCGTATTCGAAGGTTGTATTCCGGCGCTGATGACGCCGTGTTCGCGCGACGGCGTGCCCGACTTCGACGCCTTAGTCGCCACGGGACGTGGTTTGATCGCGGCAGGCATGCGCGCCGTCGTGTACTGCGGTTCGATGGGCGACTGGCCGCTGTTGACCGATGAACAACGTCAAGAAGGGGTCCGCCGACTCGTGATAGCCGGCGTGCCGGTCGTGGTCGGAACCGGAGCCCAGAGCCCGCAACGCGCGGCGGCGCACGCCGCTCACGCCAAAGCCGTCGGTGCCGCGGGATTGATGGTCATCCCGAGGTTGATGTCGCGCGGGACTTCCGCCACGGCCCAAAGGGAACACTTTGCGAGCGTACTAAAGGCCGGCGGTGACTTGCCGGCGGTCATCTACAACAGCCCTTACTACGGATTTGAAACGAAGGCCGAACTTTTCTTTGATCTGAGACGTGAGCATCCCAACTTGGTCGGTTTCAAAGAATTCGGCGGTGCCGACTCGCTGGCATATGCCGCCGAACACATCACGGGCGACGATCCGTCGCTATCGCTCATGGTCGGCGTCGACACTCAGGTGTTGCACGGCTTTGTCCGCTGCGGAGCCGTCGGAGCAATCACGGGCGTCGGCAACGCTCTGCCTCGGCAAGTGTTACGCCTTGTGGAACTCTGTCGACAGGCCGCTAAGGGAGACATGGCGGCGCGACGACTCGCCGCCGAACTCGACGATGCTCTAAGAGTCCTTTCAACATTCGACGAGGGCCCCGACCTCGTGTTGTATTACAAAGCCCTGATGGTGCTCGAAGGTCACTCGGCGTATGAGCATCATGTCAATTCGGGCGACGCACTAAGTCCCTCCCAGCGCGGCTTTCTGGAAAGCCAGTGGCGACAATTTAAAACGTGGTGGAAGCAGTGGCCCGGAGCAAACTCATCTGACGGCAACTCCGATTTGCCGCGGTCCTAGCTTGGCGGTCGCAATAAACATGATGAAATGTGTCTTCGTGCTAACGGCGTTCGTGCTTGGCCAGTCGATTGCCGCTGCCGGCGATCCGGCCTTGCCCGGCCATCATCCGCTGACTCAGTCGCAGGCTGGGAGCTTGTTGATTTCGGAATTGCGATGCGGCGCGTGTCACAGCGGCATCGAAAGAAACTCCGTGCCTGAGAGGGTTGCTCCTAACTTGGCCGACGTCGGCGAGCGCCTTTCACCGGATTACCTGCAAAGATTCCTCGCCTCTCCGTCTACGGCTCATCCTGGGACCACGATGCCGGACGTGATGGCTTCTCTTTCCGAGACCCGGCGAAGTCAGATCGCTGAGGCATTGGCGCACTTTTTGGTGACACAATCGAAGTCGGTCTTCCGGCCCGAGCCGACGGGGCGGATTGATCTTCAGCAAGGTAAGTCGCTTTTTCACTCGGTCGGCTGCGTGGCGTGTCACGGCCCGAAAGAGGACCTCTCCGAATCGCCGCCGCCGAAACGCAATGACGAGGAAGAAGACGAAGACCCGGTACTCGCTATGAGGAAGGCGATTAAGCCGATCGCCGTTCCGTTAGGGCACGTCTCGGCGAAATACGGGGTGAGGTCCCTCAGCGAGTTTTTGTTTCAGCCCTTGCGTATCCGCAGTTCGGGACGCATGCCCGATATGAAGCTGACTCCCGCCGAGTCGCTTGCCATCGCCGGCTATCTCATCGGAGAAAATGCACCTCCGGTGAAACCGTTGGTTCCCGATGCGGTATTGATCGAGAAGGGAAAGAAGCATTTTCAGTCGCTCAACTGTGCCGCCTGCCACTCCATGCCCGGTATTACCGCAGCCCCATTGATCGGCGGATTGAAGACTGCGGACCTGACGCGCGGCTGCTTGTCGAAGACAAGCGCCGGAAGCCCTCGTTTCAATCTCGATGATTTGCAACTCCGTGCGATAGCTGCATCACTTCAAGAGGAGGAGACGGCCTATTCGGATAAAGTCGCATTGGCACAAACATTGACGGCATTCCGCTGCATCGTTTGTCACGTGCGCGACGACTTCGGCGGCGTGCATGACGCCCGCAACGCATACTTCTCCGGCAGCGAAATAAAGCTAGGCGACGACGGTCGGATCCCGCCGCCGCTCACGTTGGTTGGAGCGAAACTGCAACCGGCGACGCTAAAGAAAGTGCTGTTCGACGGTGACGGCGTTCGTCATTACATGGCGACTCGGATGCCGCAGTACGGCACGGAGAATCTCAAAACCCTGCCGGATCTTTTTCGTCGACTCGATGTTCTGACCGGACCGGAGATGACGATTCCAAGTTCGGAAAGTCGTACCCTTAGTGAGCGTGAACGAGAAAAGTCAATCCGAGCCGCTGGTCGCGAATTACTCGGCGACAAGGGCTTGAACTGCGTCGCTTGTCACAATTTCAACGGCAAGGCGGCGCACACGAATCAGGGTATCGACTTGCCGGCGAGTTACGCTCGGCTTCAGCCGGTGTGGTTCAACAATTACTTGCGAAACCCCGGCGCGTTCCGTCCTCGCACCGTGATGCCGACCGCCTGGCCCAACGGTATCGCCGCGCACAAGACGATCCTCGACGGCGACACGGATCGGCAAATCGAAGCTATCTGGTACTACCTCTCGCTCGGAACGTCGGCCGCGGATCCGCCGGGTATTCGTGCGGTTAGCACGAAACTTACGGTCGACGACGAGGCCGTAACGTATCGCGGACGAAGTCGAATCGCGGGCTTTCGCGGTATCGCCGTCGGCCTGCCGGAAAAGCTGAATTATGCCTTCAACGCCGAAACGGGCACACTGACCGCCATCTGGCAAGGCGAGTTTATCGGCGTCAACCGCAGCGGCCAGGGATCGGGAGAATTCCATCCGGCCGCCGAACCGATCGCCTTGGCTCAGGATGTTTCGTTCGTCGCGCTCGCCGATGAGATGGCTCCGTGGCCGCTATTGCCGGTGATGACGAAAGAGGCTCGTACGAACCCTGACCCGCTCTATCCGAAAAACGTCGGCTATCAATTCCGCGGCTACTACCTGGGCGAATCATCGATTCCGACATTCCAATACCGCAGCGGCACGATCGAGATCGAGGACCGATCGGTCGCGATCGGTACCGAAGATCGACGACGGCTCAAACGCATACTTCAATTCGACTCACCCGTGCCGCAAGTCGTCTGGTTCCGTGCGCTTGTCGGAGACGTGACGCAAGAGACCGACCGCGACTTTAGCACGGATCGCCTGCGACTGGCGACGCCCGCGACCGAAACGAAGCTGCGTTCGACGTCCGACGAATTGAAGCGATCAGAACTTCTGCTGCGACTACGAATTCCACCAGGCAGGTCCGCTTTGGAACTTATCTATGAACCGCTCAAAAAGTAGTCGCTTGCGACCGGTTGGATTGTTGTTCTTGATCGCCGTTTGTGCGCCGAGCTCTTCGTATGCCGAGGAAGTCGGTGAGCGCTGGGGAACCGAGGAACGCGAACGCGAGTATTATCCGATCGTCAACGTTCCCTTGCCGAAAGACACGGTCATCGAGGCCGGGGCGTTTGCGGTACTGCCGGATCGGCGAGTCGCCGTCGGTACGAGGCACGGCGAAATTTATCTCATTGACGGAATTGACGAAGCGAAGCCGGCGCCCGCCTTTCATCGCTTTGCTTCGGGACTCGACGAAATCTTCGGACTTGCTTGGTACGGCGATGCCTTTCGCGTCACGCAAAGTTGTGAGTTGACTCGCGTCAGCGACTCCGACGGCGACGGCAGAGCCGATCGTTTCGAGACCATTTCCGACGCTTGGGGCTACGCGAACTATCACGAGTATGCTTTCGGCTCGAAGCCCGACGCCACAGGGAACCAATTCGTGGCGCTCGGTTTGTCCGAGTCGTATCACTCCTATGCTTTGAATCGCGGCTTCATCATGAAGATCGCGCCTGACGGAAAAACGACCGCTTTCGCCGCCGGCTTGCGCAGCCCGGGAGGAATCGGCTTTGACGAGCACGGTTCGCTCTTCTACGTCGAGAGTCAGGGGCCGTGGAATTGTTCTTGCAGCTTGAAGGCCGTCGCACCGCAGAGCTTTCACGGTCATCCGGCGAGTTTCAACTGGTATCCGTATTCTCCTGAAATCGGACCGGTACCCGAGATGCCGAAGTCGGGCACGCGCATTAGTGCCGAGAGGAAACGCATCAA
>JAFLCO010000373.1 GCA_017303535.1 Planctomycetota bacterium | reverse complement strand
GGATGTAGAGGCCCCGCAGAAACTCGAGCGGCGCACCCGACGACGTAAGAAACACGCCTTTGCGGCCGACGATGAACCGATCGATCGAGATCCAGGGAATCCGTCGGCTGCGACCGAGAGTGCGGCTGGTCACGCCCAGCGCGTTAATCTCATAAGTCGTGGGAACGTAGTTCTTCCACACCGTGAATGCCGCGACGAGTCCGCACGCTACGGCGACCGGCAGATTGTTCGACGACGACCATACGACAGCCGGCACTCCGACGACGACGGTCGATAGTCCCAAAAGCTCCCACACCGAATCGATCACCGGCCAACTACGCCAGGCGATCGGCACGGGCGTCGTCGCACGCAATGCGCTCCCGGACGCACGCGGTGCGCTGCCGACGGAGACCGGCCCGACGTAAGCTTCCGTCAGGCCCTCGCCGGCATTTCCGGCAGGTTGTGCTGGAATGCCCGAGGGTTGTGAAAGTGCGGGCGTCGCGGTCGACCCGCTCGCCGTTGGCGGCGGCGAAGGTTCGGAAGGTGCTGCAGACGCCGGGCTCACGGGCACAGTTTCCGGGGGAGCATCGACCGGCGGCGGTGTTTGAGGATCGTCGCTCATGGCCGACCTCCGGGCGTCGTCGAAGCGATACCGCGCGGGGCGGCCGTGGAGTCGTCGGGAGGAGGCGTTCGCAAACTGCCGCGGATCGTGATGGCGAAGAACCAATAAAAGAACGACACCGCCAAGAGCGTCGTGCCGACGGCCGCCGGAAAGTGATCGCGCATCAAGATCAACATAGGCGGTTCTTGAGCCTTGGCTTCGCGGCGTTTGACCGGGCCCGAAGGGTTCTCGGCCTGCCGTTTGGTTTCTTCGCGCCACTCGTCCCACTCCGCCTTGGCGGCCGTGTTGTCGAACGCGGCCAGCGTTCGGTTTCGCGCGACGTTCATACCCAGCGCCGTCACGGTGACGACGACGGCGTAGGCGAACAATAGCCAACGTGTGGAACGCTGCATGACGGCAAGTGCCAACCGAGACTGAAGCGAAGAATAGAAGCAGGTCGTTCTATTCTACTTCGCATCTCCCGATTTCGGCAGCAGGTCCAAAAGGGCCGAGCAGGTGGCAATGATGCCGGTTCGCAGGGTCGGCTCGGCATCCGGGTGGAATTGCGGCGAATGCAGGCCGGGCGGAAGTTGGCCGACGCGCTTGTACCCGGCCATCCGCTGGGCTTCGACGACGCCGAGTCGATACATACAGCACGGAACGCCGGCGCGACCGTAGAGGCTGAAATCTTCGGCCCCCATCGACGGCTCGACGTTCACGACTTTTTCCTTCCCCAGCGCTTTGCGAAAGGTCGTGGCTAGCCGCTCCGTGAGTTCGGCATCGTTAAACGTGGCCGGCGTCTTGTCGGAGTATTCGATCTTTGGTTCCGGCGCGCCTGCGGCAGCGGCGGCGGCTTTTGCTTTTCGCTCGATCGCCTTAAGCAGCTTCTCGCGGACCTCTTCAGTGAAGCTGCGTACCGTGAGTTGCAGCTTGCACGTGTCGCCGATGATGTTGTGCTTCGTGCCGCCGTGAATCGAGCCGACCGTCACCACCGCCGGAACGCCCGGCTTCATCTCGCGGGCCACGATCGACTGAAGATCGACCACCAAATGCGCGGCCATGACGATCGGGTCGATCGTCGCATAAGGATGCGCTCCGTGACCGCCGCGGCCGATGAGCGTGATGTCGACGCTATCGACGTTCGCGAGCATGAAGCCTGGGCACACGCCGATGCTGCCGGTTTCGACGAGCGAGTCGCAATGGAGCGCCACGCCGAAATCGGGCTTGGGAAACTTCGTGAAGAGCCCGGCGTCGAGCATCATCTTTGCCCCCATGCCGCGCTCTTCCGCCGGCTGGCCGATGAACACCAGCGTGCCGCTCCAGCGATCTTTGTTTTCCGCCATGTAGCGGGCCGCGGCGACGGCGTTGGTGATGTGAATGTCGTGACCGCAGGCATGCATCACGCCGGTCTTGCCCCCTTGGCCGTCGGGAGCCGTCGCCGTCGATGCGAACACGAGGCCCGTCTTCTCGACGACGGGCAGAGCATCCATATCGCAGCGAAACATCACGGTCGGGCCGTCGCCGTTTTTCAAAATGCCGACGACGCCGTGCCCGCCGAAATCCGTCGTCACCTCCAGGCCGGCATTCTTCCACTCCTCCGCCAGCCGCGCGGCCGTTTCCTTTTCATATAGCGAAAGCTCGGGGTGCGCGTGAAAGTGTTTGTAGAGTTCGACGACGCTCGCGAGGTTCTTATCGGCCCAGGCTTCGGGATCGGCGGCGCTGGACCGCGAAGCTGCCAACGCGACGGAAAACGATAACGCTAGGCGACCGAGCAAACGCAGCATGGCGGCGACTCCCACAAGGAAAGGATTCGCCCGCTAGTATCGTCGCTGCACCGCCGCGAGCAAGCGCCGGGATTCTATATCCGCGGTGCTAGAGCCACAGTCCCGCCGCGAGGAGACGCTCAAGCTCCGGCAGCAACTTCCGCATGGCCCGAGCACGGTGGCTGATCATGGCCTTCGTCGTCGGGCTCAAAGCGCCGAACGTCCGGTGGTATTCGACGACCTCGAAGAGCGGGTCATAGCCGAATCCGCCGACACCGGCGCGCGCCATGAGGATGCGGCCCCGGCAATAGTCTTCCGTACGAAAGCGGACTTCGCCGCGAGGATCGGCCAGCACGACATGAGCCACGTAATGCGCAGCGCGGGCTTCCGGCGGTCGATCCCCGAGGGCTGCGAGCAACTTATCGTTGTTGGCCTCGTCTTCACCGTGCTTGCCGGCGTAGAGAGCCGAATCCACGCCCGGTTCACCGCCGAGCGCATCGACGCAAAGTCCGCTGTCGTCGGCCAAAACCCAATGGTTCAACAGCTTGGCATAACCTACGGCCTTAAGCTCCGCATTGGCTGCAAACGTGCGGCCGGACTCTTCGACCGGCGGCAGCGGCGGGAAGTCGGCCAAAGTCTTGACGGCTAAGCCGAGCGGCGCGACGAGTTCCGCCAACTCGCGACCTTTTTTCTTATTGCCGGTGCCGATGACGAGCGTTGCTTGCATGGAGCATGGTTTTGCCATGCTCGCAATTCCGCGTCAATCGCTTATCGCAATCCCAGCCGCGGTTCGTTGTAGGCCGACGAAATCGTCTGCTTGGGCACTTCAATCGGCAGCGGTTGGGCGTCGAGCGGAATGCCCGCGATGCTCCGTGCCGTCACGGTCTTCTGTCCCACGGCAGGGCCGTCGGCCGTCGTGCCGAAGGTTTGCATGATCTTGTGAATTTCAGGATTGATCTCGATCTTACCGTCGGCGCGCGGCGTGCCGACGGAGTCGAAGCTTCCGACCGTCACGATGCTCGCCCCTTCGTCATGAAACTCATAAGCCTCGTAGCCCTTTTGGCGCAGCGCCGCAGTGAGCAGATGGGCCTGCAGCGCGGCCTTTTCCAATCGGCTCTTGAGTTGCTTTTCACCCTTCTCGATCGCTTCGACTTCCTTCGGAATCGAAACATTCGCGCCGCCGAACGTCGCAACTTGCACGCTGTATCGGCCCGGGCACTTGAGCAAGCTGTGCTCGACCGGCTCGTTCATCCGCGCGACCATCGGGTTGAGCCCCTTCTGTTTGAAGTACTCTTCCGGGATCAGCGGATTATTGACCATGAACGCTTTACCCATCGGACCGCGTTGCTTGCCGTTCTCGTCGTTGGAAAAGAACTTGACCGCCGTCGCCCGCCAACCGGCGAAGGCCCGAGCATTTTTTTGTCCGGATTTGGCGATGTACTCCGGGTCGAGGCATTGCGGTCGCAGGTAGCGAATTTTTTCGAGCGTCTTCTTCGCCTCGGGATCATCGATGGCGGAGAAATCACCGACCAGCACGGCGAGTTCTTCTCTCTTTTCGCCACTGGCGTATTCCATTTGCTTCGGACGGCCGTATTTGTCGAGCCCGCGGCCCGTCACCTTGCCGGAGAAATCCCACTGCATCTCATGCACGTAAGCGGGCAGCTTGAATTCGCGGCGCAGTTCGAGAACGAGTTGCTTGGCTTGCGCCTCGGCCGCTTCACCGACGAACGTCGAACAAAGCACGAACCAGGGACCGTTTTGATCCGTGATCGTGTAGTTCTTATTTTCGTCGGCCTCAAGATGCTTGAAGAGCGCCAACTTCTGCAGCGGCGATTGAGCCGAAGCTATGACCGGTAGCAGACCGACCATCAACAGCGACATGAACAAACGTGTGAAGCTGCGCGACATAGTGATTGTCTCGACAACGATCCGGATTTCGACGACGCGACGGATTGGAGGCCCGTTGCCTCCCGACCGACTTGAGGGGCGGAACTTTAGCAAACGCCGAAATCGCCGGCGAGGCCGATTGGCGGCGCGCGGTTTTGCGTAAAAACACCCCATTCGCCGCTTCCCAGCCGGGGGCTACAATCCGAAAGTCCCTAAGTTTCGGAGAGTTTTGTGAGCCTCGAAAAGATTCGTTCCGCCATCGAGCCGTGCCGGCAATCCTTGCTTGAGCACCCGATTTACCGAGATATCCGCACGCCGGCGGCATTACGCACCTTCATGGAGTACCATGTTTTCGCGGTGTGGGACTTCATGTCGCTGCTGAAGTCGCTGCAGTGCCGGTTTTGCTGCGTGACGGTTCCTTGGGTGCCCGCGGCCGATTCGGCATCGGCCCGACTGATTAACGAAATCGTACTTGGAGAAGAAACCGACGACGACGGCCGCGGCGGCTTCGCCAGCCACTTCGAACTCTACCGCCGCGCGATGCAGGGCTTCGGGGCCGACACTTCGCAGATCGACCGGATGGTCCGCGATCTCGCCGCCGGACGTTCGCTTGATGAGACGCTTCGCGTTGCCGAGATCGGCGACGCCGTGCGGGCTTTCGTCGGTCACACGTTCGCCGTCATCCGGAGCGAAGAATGGTGTGCCGTCGCGGCAGCGTTTACGTTCGGGCGTGAAGACTTGCTCCCCGACGTCTTTCAGAAGATCGTCGACCAACTCGATGCTGAAACCGGCGGCGGGCTTGCCGACTTTCAGTTCTATCTACGTCGCCACATCGATCTCGACGGCGGCGAGCACGGCCCTATGGCGTTGCGGCTCATTTCAGATCTCTGCGGGAACGATTCGGCGAAGTGGAAAGCAGCAGAAGCTGCGGCGCTCGCGTCGCTCCAAGCAAGAACTAGACTTTGGGACGCCATTCACCAACAGATTCTGACGACCGCTCCGGCCAAGACCGTTTAGCCGCCGCGTTTACGCGGCGCGCAAGCCGATTAAGAATCAACGAAGAGCGGGCGACCGGACTCGAACCGGCGACATCCAGCTTGGGAAGCTAGCACTCTACCAACTGAGTTACGCCCGCTTGAAACAGCATCCGTTTTAACCTGCCGGGCTAGGTGCCGCCAGTGGTCCGACGGCACATGGATTTCGGCGAGGATTATCGATACCCGTCGCCCAGCACGCGCTGGCCGTAGATCGGCAGATGGCGGTAGTACACTTCCAGGATCAAGATCGCCATGGCCGTGTTGTAGATGCGGCCACCTTGATCGCCGTGCTTGTCCTTGAAGTACCAGCTCCCCGTCGCGTGCCCTTCTTTGGCTTGCGAATCGATGAGAAACTCCCGCATCTTCAAGTTCCAATCGGTCCACTCGGCTCCGCCGTAGTGACGCATGACTTGCGTGGCGTAATAGTCATAGTACAAGTCATGCTCCGACGGTCCCCGTTTGCTGAGGGTGCGCACGCCGCGGCCGAGGGCCGGCTCTTGCCGCGGCCAACCTCCGTACATCCGGCAGAGCAGCCCGATGGCCGTCATCGTGGCGTCTCCCTTCGTCGGTCCTTGATAGCCGTATGCCGCGCCGCCGTCGTCTTGAACGCCGTCGAGATAACGCTTCGCGGCCGGCCAAACATCGGGCTGGATCGGGATGTAGGTGAGCTGCGCGCTCTTCAGCGCCATCAGCATCCAGCCGGTGACCGTCGTATCGCCGATTTGACCGGGAAAGTATCGCCAACCGCCCCCGTTTTTGTCCTGAGCGTTCACGATGAACCGGACCGCTTCACGACATGTCGGCGCGAGCGTCGGATCGCGCGTGAGCGCATAGGCCTCGCATAGCGCGAGCGTCGCGATGCCTTGCGAGTAAAGGTTGACGCCGTCTTGAAGATCGGCACCTAGCGGCGTCGCGATGGCTCGCTTCTTCAGAAACTCGAGCGCCTTGCGAACGGTCTCCTGGTACTCGCCCTTTTGGTGAGTTTGTCCGGCACCGAGAA
>JAFLCO010000372.1 GCA_017303535.1 Planctomycetota bacterium | reverse complement strand
CGGATCGGCAGATTGGTGACGACTTCGCGGCCGGAGCCTTTGAGGGTAGCGAAGAAGTTGACGATCACGGTCGCCACGACGAACTCGACGGCGATCGTCGAGATCACGGCGCCGTACTGCAAGAACATCGGGATCGGCGTGTAGAGAAAGTGGTGAATGCCTTGCAGCGGGTAGAAGAACGCGAGGCCCCAAAAGCCGACGAGCGACAGCCCGTGACTCCAGATCGGTTTCTTGAGCAAGATCGGCACGAAGTAGTACATCAGCCCCCAACCAAGCGGCGTGACAAACAGGCCGACGAGATCGTGAATAAACAGTCCGCCGATGGCGCCGGCGTTCGTGCCGCAGACGACGTACTGCGGGATAAAGTTCCCCATGGCGTAGGTGAGAAACGTCCAGACGAACGCGGCCATGAAGTACCACAAGGTCACGTACATCGGCCCCTTCGCCGAGATGATCGGAGCCATGAAGTTGACGGCCACGAGCAAGAGGCCGAGCTGCGCGACGGGATCGACCCACACCGGCGTCTCGCCCCATTCGAGCCCCTGGGCATAACCGAGCAAAATGCCGCCGGCCGTCGCGAGCACCACGCCTTGCCAAGCCGCGAAGATGAAATACGACAAGGCTTTGCTCAGCACCGGCTTCATCGTGAGCCGCGGAATCGACCAGTGCAGCGTGCCGAGAAAGGCGTTGGCGAGAAAGCCGTAGGCGATCGCGTTGGTATGCACCATCCGCCAACGGCCGGGCGACAGTAATTCGATCCCCTGCAGCTCGTTCCAGCGCACGAGTTGAAAGGCGACCAGCAAACCGCCCGTCATGCTGATGACCATGTAAGTCATCGCGGCGACGTAGTACCAGAGGACGATCCGGCGATCGACCAGCCGATCGACGTCAACCAGAGGTTCTTGCGCGGCGGAAGTATCCAGAGCGGCCGGAACGTTCATTCTTTCACCGAATCAACTTGATAGGGCGTGTACAAGCCCCAGGGGTAGACCAAGGCCATCGTCCAACCGAACACCAAATGCGTAGCGGCGGCGACCCACGGCGGAATCATTTCGACGATCCAGCGACCGCCGAACAGCAGCGGCTGGAGCCAGGAGAGAATTCCGTAGAAGTTCACGATCCACAGTCCGAGCGACAACAAGGTTGCCAAGAGCAGGCGCTTGCCCAGCGAGGCCGAACCGGAATAGCGCGTGAGAAACAGTTGAAACAAGATCCCCAGCAACATGCCGGTGCCGAGGTACAAGCAGCAGCCGATCGCGAGCGTGAGCCCATGATCGATATGCAGGGCTTTTTCACCGAGCGGAAACGTGAGATAGACCTGAATCAGCCGCAGCGGGTGGTACTCGGCGTCTCCGGTCGGCACGACGAGGGCGCCGACGACGTTGAAGAGCAAGCTCGTGCAAGCGCCAAAGATCCCGAGCATGAAGCCGGTCGTGGCGTAGTAGGCCGTGTAGTAGCCGGGAAAGCTTCCGCTGGGCGGATCACGAGCCTCGAGTTCGCGCTCGAGCAACGCGGCGCGATCGCGCAGGGCGGCGAGTTCGGTTTCCATCTGCCGACGTTCTTCGGCATCCGCGGCGACGTCGGCGGTCCAGCGTGGTTTGTCGTGAGTCATAAATCGCGTCTTTCGAGCGGCGGACGAGAAAGCGATGCGGCTAAGTTTGTGAGCGTGCGAGCGAACGATCCTTCCGTGCGTCAGCGCTCGACTTTCGGCAGAATCGAGTGCTCGACGACGTCGCGCCGCCGTGCGCCGGAGATAAACTGCACGTAATGCACGAGATGCCAAAGCATGTCGGGGTCTTTCGGGTAACCGGTCGCGAAGGCCGGCATCGGTTTGACGCCGCCGTAGATGCGGCGGTAGATATCGAGCGAAGTCGCCCCGCCGTGGAACATGCCGCTCGTCAGATCGGCGGCGCGGCCTTCGTGGCCCCAGGGGTCTTTGCCGACTTCCAACAAGTTGCGGGCGCTGCCGTCGCGATCGTGGCATTTGAAGCAGACGCCGTTGGCCCCGGCGAATGCTTCCCGACCTTTTTCGATGCTCTCCCAGGTGTAGGGCGGTTCGACCGTCAGCGGATGAATGATCTTGCTGCGCGGCACGATCCACTTCTTGGCGACGCCGTCGGCCAGCTTCTGAGCGAGCTTGTCGTCGATCTCTTCTTCTTCGTCGACCGCCGCCTCCCGCAGCGCACTTTCCAACTCGCCGCGATGCGTCAGCACCAGCACGTAGTCGACCACGGCCTCCAGATCTCGCTCCGGCAGCAGCCCGAAGGCCGGCATCGACGTACCGCGCGCCCCGTTGTAGATGGTGCGGCGTAGGTCGTCTCGAAGCGGCTTCGAGCCATCGACGACGGAGACGAACTTGAAGATTCCTTTGCTATAGTCGCGCGGCAGGGGCGACATCGTCTTGGCCGCAGGGCCGTCGCCGTAGCCGGAGTTGCCGTGGCAGGCGGCGCAGCGCTCGCGATAAACGGCGGCGCCCCGCACCAAATGTTCCGCGCTTAGCTTCGGATGGCCGATCAGCTTCGGATGCAGCGGAGTTCCGCAATGCTTTTCAAGCTGCTCGGTGATTTGCTTCCGCAACTCGTCAGGCTTGTCGTAGTCGTCTTTGGCCAGCGCCGTAAGTTCCGCGCTCAATTTGTAAGCAGGCACTTCGGCCCGTTCGCAACCGACGCAGAGAGCGCACGCTACGAACGACAAGATCCAACCGAACTTCAAGGGAAGCTCCTTCACGATGAACCGCAGGCGAATGCGCGGTGCCAAAACGCAAAGGGGATGCCGACATCGGCATTTGTGTGGCTAAAAGACGGACACGGTCGCGGAACCGCGTAATTCTCGCAGCTGCGATGCGTCGCGAAACTTCGCACTTGCGAAACGGCGGAACCAGTCTGCGTGCCGAAGTGTGCGGATACGGCACGCAAGCGCTGCAAAAAGTGTGCGGGCTCACCCGATCATCGCAGGTGCCGGAAGTACGCGATGCCGCGATTTCCCATAACGTCCAACAACGTGATTCCGCGCCCGCTTCGGTACCGGATTCGCAATCTTCGGCGATCGACGCGGAGTCTCGGCCCGTCGAAATTCTGGCCCGTGTCGAGGCGGCGTGCCGAACAATGCTCTAGATCGCGCGGAAAGGTCCCGTCATGTCGTTGGTCGAAATGCCCCGTTCCGAGAAAACTCGCACGTCCGATTCACGCACAAAGGCCGCCGACGCCTCGTCGGCCGGCTTCGTTTCGCGGACGACGCTCAACTTCTGGCTCGATGCCCTGCTCCTGGCGGTCTTTACGGCGCTGGCGGCCGTCGGCATGGTGCTGCGATTCGTCTTTCCGCGCCCCACGCAAGCCGATGGCCATACGCTCTGGGGCTACGACTACGACCAATGGTCCGCCGCGTGGTTCAACCTCTTCGCAGGCTTCGCGCTGCTAATCCTGGTACACGTCATGCTGCACTGGACCTGGATCTGCGGCGTCGCCGGCCGCATTGGGTCGAGAGCCCTCGGTCGTACGGTCCGCGTCGACGAAGCCGTGCAAACCGTCTACGGCGTCGGGCTGTTGATTCTGCTGCTGAGTATCGTCGGCGCCTTCACGGCCGCCGCCGTTCTCTCTTTGCAGATCCCTTCTTAAGACGGCGACTATCGCAATCGGCCGGCCGGGGCAAAGCGCAGCGGTGCCCCAGTTCTCAATCCAACGCACTCGAGATTCTTTGCCGGCAACGCTGCGCCTTATGACTGCCGGCACTTTGAACGGCCTGCTTGCCCCCGGCTGATCTTGACCCGGTGCCGGCATCGCCCCTATTGTTCCGCCGCCGAATTGCCGCGCCATAAATCGCCGACCGGCGATTTGCCCATTCCGACGACGCCGCGCAGGCCCCACGATGAAAACCTTCGACGCCCGCGAAATTCGCCGCCGCATCTTGCGTATGTCGTTCGTCGGCGCGACGGCCCACCTCGGCTGTTCGATGTCGATCGTGGAAATTCTGGCCGTGCTCTATCGTTCGCATCTTCGCTTGCGGCGCGACGATCCCGATTGGCCCGGCCGCGATTACCTCGTGCTTAGCAAAGGGCACGGCGTGATGGCCCAATACGCCTGCTTGAACGAACTCGGCTGGGTCACCGACGACGACCTCGCTCACTACTCCGCCGACGGCACTCGGCTCAAGGGCCTTTCCGATGCGCACGTGCCGGGCCTTGAAGTGACCTCCGGATCGCTGGGGCACGGGCTCAGCGTCGGCGTCGGCTTGGCGATGGCCGCGCAACGCCGCGGCACCGATCAACGCGTGTACGCGATCGTCGGCGACGGCGAGATGAACGAAGGCGCGATCTGGGAAGCGATGCTCTTGGCGAATCACGCCAAGCTCGCGAACCTGACCATCATCGTCGACGCCAACGGCTTTCAGGCGATGGGTCGCACGGATGAAATCATGCAACTCGATGATCTCGCCGCGAAGTTCACGGCTTTCGGCTTCGAAGCTCGCACGATCGACGGCCACGACGAATCCGCGCTCGACGCCGTGCTCGCCGAATTGAAAGACCATCCGTCGCCGTCGCCCCGCGCGATCGTGGCCCGCACCGTGAAAGGCAACGGCATCTCGTTTATGGCCGGCGACAATCGCTGGCACTATATGCGGATTTCTCCGGAGCTGCTCGCCACGGCCCTCGCAGAACTCGCCGCCGCCGAAACAGGGGAGGAAGTTCCATGCCGATGAGAATCGCACTTAGCGCCGGATTGGTGGAAGCCGCCCAGCGCGATCCGCGCGTCGTGCTCCTTACCGGCGACCACGGCTACGCACTGTTCGACGACTTCCGCCGCGAATGCCCGACGCAGTATTTCAACGCGGGCATCGCCGAACAAAACATGATCGGCGTCGCGGCAGGCCTGGCCAAAGGAGGCTTCCGGCCGATCGTCTACGGCCTTTCGGCCTTCGTGCCGATGCGCGTGCTCGAGCAGATCAAGCTCGACGTCTGTTACGAACAACTGCCGATCGTCATGCTCGGCGACGGTGCCGGCTTCGTCTACGGCAAGCTCGGCTCAAGCCATCAAAGCACGGAAGACCTCGCGGCGCTGCGGGCCTTGCCGAACCTGAGCATTCTGTCGCCGTGCGACGCCGCCGAAATGACCGCCTGCATGCGGTTGGCCTTCGAGGCCGAAGCTCCCGTGTACCTCCGCGTCGGCAAGTCGGATGCGGGCGCGGTTCATGCTTCGCCGCCGAACGTGCGTTGGGGGCAACTTTGCAGCGTGGTCTCCGGCGAAGGCCCCGTGGCTTGGATCGCCACCGGCTCGATGGTTCCCGCCGCCGTGCGCTGCGCCGAGCAATGGCCGGGAAGTTCCGTGTGGAGCGCACCGTCGATCAAGCCGCTCGATGAGGAACTCATCGCCGCCGTCTGCCGCACCCATGAGGCGGTCGTCGTGCTGGAAGAACATTCGACCTATGGCGGCCTGGCCTCGGCCGTCGCCGAGATCGCTTGCGAGCTCGCGCCGACGCCCGTTTGCGCCGTCGGCGTACGGGACCGGTTCTCCAAGGCCTGCGGCGGTTACGAATATCTGCGCCAAGAACACGGCCTCGACGATCCGTCGATCCTTGATCGTGTCGCCGCCTTCCTACGGCATCACGGCGTCACGCCGACCGAAGAGTTTGCACCGCGCCGCGTGGCCGCGTAAGGCCCCTCACACAACTTCACCATCACACACTAGCCCCGCAGCGCAAGCAAGGGGACATGCCCGAACCGCCGAACGGGAAACGACGCCCATGAATCATCACCCCCTCGCTCGCGCTTCGGGGCTAGTATCCAAGAACTCCGCCGACGCCGGTGCGCGTAAAGTCATCAGCATCGTAACGCCGTGCTACAACGAAGAGCTAAACGTCGTCGATTGCTACGAAGCCGTTCGCGACTTGTTCGCCAACACGCTCACCGACTACGACTTCGAACATGTCTTTTGCGACAACGCTTCGACCGACCAAACGCCGGGCCTTCTCGCCGGTCTCGCGGCCCGCGATCCGCGCGTGAAGGTGATCTTCAACGCCGGCAACTTCGGACCGTTTCGTTCAATGTTCAACGGGCTCATGAGCACCTCGGGCGACGCCGTGGTCGTGCTCTTGGCGGCCGATCTGCAGGATCCGCCGGAAGTGATCGCCGAGTTCGTCAAACATTGGGAAGCCGGCTACGAGATCGTGCATGCCGTACGGAGCCAGCGTGAGGAAGGCCCGATCATGCGCGGCGTGCGGCATGTGTACTATCGCACCGTACGGAAGTTCGCCGACATCGACGTGAAGTCCGACGTC
>JAFLCO010000371.1 GCA_017303535.1 Planctomycetota bacterium | reverse complement strand
CGCTGGCCAGACTGGCGGTGAGCCCAATGCCCACAACGGGATAGCAAACTTCTCCCCTCTCCCCTGGCGGGAGAGGGGCCGGGGGTGAGGGGGCAGAACTTCTATCGGCGCCATTCCCGTCATCCTCCGCCGCGCGCAACCGCTCCGCCCGCCGAAACGCAGCCATCGCCATGGCCCGGGCCGTCGGTTCGGAGCAAAACTGCTCCGGCGCCAAGCCAAGCAACTCGACCATCGCCGCGGAAGTGTATGGCACGCGAGCTTCGAGCACCGTTTGCGAAGCGCCCGGCACGGCCAACAGCGCACTGATCGCACGGCTGCCGCCGCCCGTTACTACGATGACGGCGCGCGGCGGTGCGGCGTGTACGCGGCGAATTAAATCAACGACTTCCGGCTCGGAGAACATGCCTGCATTCTAGCAGGCGGTCGTGACGAAGCGATGTCGGGAAATCATGAGCGGCCGTCACGGAGAATGTCCGCAGCGAAGTCAAGTCAACTTTTGGCCGGCGCAGATTTCCGCGCACGAATCAAGGACGAATTTGGCCGGCACAAGTTGCATGCTCCGCGCGGCTGGGACGTCGCCGACAAAATCGCCGCCGGCCAAAAGTTGATTGGAATCGGCGGCTCGAATTTGGGAAACTACGCAATGCGCCGCTGCGCACTTTCGACGTCGACCTTAGCCCCCCGGTTCTTCAAACCGGGGGCGATCGGCGCGAAATAGCCGCAGCACGCAACCACCACGTACTAGCCCCGAAGCGCAAGCGAGGGGACATGGCCGTTTTCCAATCTTCAACGTCGAACAATCAACCGCCCGCATTGCCCCCGGTTTGAAGAACCGGGGGCTAAGGTCCGCGCACATGAATCTCCATTGCCAACCTTTAGACGACGTCACCCTCACCCGGCCTTCGGCCGCTCGCCTCCGGCAGGAGGCGACAATTAACTCAGTCTCCCGTCGGGAGAGGGGTTGGTGGTACACGTCCCGACAGCGAGCCGGGAGCGTGAGCGACCGGAGTCTTGCGACGTCGATACCAAGGTCTGCCCCCTCATTCGCGGCTTCGCCGCACTCGCCTCCGGCAGGAGGCGAAAAGCAACGAAGGCTCCCCCGAGGAGGAGAAGGGATAAGCACGATTTCTGTTCGGCACTGCGCCTTATTGACGATCGATTTGCAATTACAACTGCGCTACCGTAAATGCGTACATTTTGGCGGGGGTGCGTACATCGAGGTCGAAAATGTACGCACCACTTCACTTAGAACTAAGGGTGCGTACATCTCGGGGTCCGATGTACGCACTTGCGATTTGGCGGTTGTTGCAAATCGATTGCGATTACGACGTGCGAAACGCCACAAAGGGCGTTCCCTACAGACGGCGATTTCTGTTCCGCAAATCGCTGCTCCGCCAAGGCGAGCGGCCGGCGTGAGCCGGCCGTTACGACGATCGTGCAACTCGCTTTACAACTTTGTGAACAAGGCAAGGGCGACGCGGGATTGTCGCTCTGACGTAACGGGGGCCTACGCCCCCCGCTCGCCTCGGAACATGCTTGCGCTTCGACGAGAAAGCTAGCCGGCGGGACGCGCGAGGTTCTTCTCTTGCTGCGTGATCTTTTCGATGCGCCGCGCGTGCCGGCCGGCCTCGAACGGCGTGTTCAGCCAAATCTCGATCATCCGATGAATCAGCTTTTCGCCCAGCAGATCGGCCGACAGGCAAAGAACGTTCAGGTCGTTGTGTCGACGGCTCATTTCGGCCGTGAGGTCGTCGTGGCACGGAGCCGCACGGACACCCGGGTACTTATTAGCGGCGATCGCCATACCGATGCCGGTGCCGCAAATCAGGATGCCGCGGTCGATCGAGCCGTCGGAAACCTGCGAAGCCACGGCGCCGGCGATGTCGGGATAGTCGACCGCTTCACATTGACCGGGCCCGGCGTCGACCCCTTCGTGCCCGAGCTGCTGAAGTTGGTCGAGAATGTGCTTCTTGATTTCGAAGCCTCGATGATCGCATCCGACGGCAATACGCATGACTTCCTCAACGACTCTCAAGCGGACATCGCGGCCGATCGCCGCAGTGGGATTGTAATTCCGAATGTAGACCTAGCCTGCCGGCTTTCCAAGCAGTTCGTCGACCCAACGCGTCAACTCGCCCGAGATCTGATTGGCGCAACGGCGATAAGCTTCAATCGGCCCGCCGATCGGGTCGGCGACGTCGCCCCCGCTTTGGCAAAGAATCTTTACGCGAGGCGCCGCATCGGGCCATTCGGCGACGATGGCGTGCCGATGCGAGCGGGTCATCGTGATCAGCAAATCCGCATTACGCACCAAGGCGTCGGTGAGCGGCTGACTTTCGTGCGAGCGAAGATCGAGCCCATGCTCCGACATCACGGCATGGGCTTCCGCCGCGGCCCGGCTCCCCATCATCGCCGCGATGCCGGCCGACATGACGAGGTAGCCGCGATCTTCCAGCTCTTCCAGTTTGCAACCGAGCTTTTCGGCCAAGCACTTGCGAAACAAAGCCTCGGCCATCGGGCTGCGGCAGGTGTTACCCGTGCAGACGAAGAGCACCATCGCGCTAGCGAGCCGCTGCAAAGTTTGGGCGGAGACGACACCGGCGCGAACAACCTCAAAGCCGCCGCCCGTAAGTCGCACGGCGCTGGAAGGTTGACCGAAGCGGCTGCGGCCGTCGTCGATGATGAGTTGCACCGCGTCGCCATGTCGCTGCAAAACTTCCGCCGCCGTGACGGCTTGCGAACCGTCGCTACCTCCGGCGCTAACCATCGCCACGGGGCCGGGCAGCAATCGCAACACGTCTTGGATCACGGCATGCGCCGGAACTCGCAGACCCAGCCGACCTTCCGGAGCGACGGCCGTTTGAGCGCCGCGCGGGAGTTGGCGGAGCAGGCCGTCGGGATGGTGGTTGTCGACGATCAGCGTCACGGGGCCGGGCCAGCAGCGGCGAGCCAAACGGCGACCGAGGAGGTCCATGTTGGGGACGTAGTCGAGTGCTTCGTCGGCGCTCTTCACGGCAAGCGTCAGCGGCATCGAAGGTTCGATATCCGCCATTTGCCGCAGCCGCACGACGGCCTTCTCCTGCAACCCGCCGGCCGCCAAGACGTAGACCGTCTCCGTAGGAAACGCGACGATGCGTCCTTCGGCCAGCGCTTGCACGGCCAGATGGACGACGTCGCGCGTGTCTTCGGTGTTTCGGAGATCGATAACGAGAGGAGGCATTGCGGCTTCCGGCCGGCCCGTGCGTTTGGAGTGCGGCGACGCGATTCCCGCGGCGGCAGGCGCACTCCGCGCGCCGCCCCCGGTCGCGCAGCGCCGGCATTCGCGCAGCGCCTACACTTCGACGACGCATCGTTGCGCCGCGAAAGCACTGGAAACCTGTTGCCCTAACCCCTAATAAATTCGGCACTTAAGTATAGGAACGAGTTCGACGACCGGTCAAGCCGCCACGTGCGGTTCGTTCGGGCAACCCTGCGGATTACGGATTCGATACGAACATAACCCGAATGATTGTTCCGCGAATGCAACGGCCCCTATAACAAAGAGTCGGATGTTGGTCGCCTTGCGGAAGGCGACCGGCGTCCGACGATGGACGACGCCTTCCCCGCGAGCAGCGATTGGACACGAGTTGGCTCCCCTTCGATTTCGACAGGCCGGCGCTTCTGGCGCTCGTGGCCGTGTTGCCGCTGTTTTGGTTTTGGGGACGCGGCAGCTTGGCGAGCCTCGGCCGGGCCCGAGCCGTGCTGGCTTACACGCTTCGGGCCCTGGTATGGCTGCTGCTTGTGGCGGCCTGTGCCGAGATGCAATGGGTGCGGACTGACGACCGACTGACCGTGATCTACGTGCTCGATCGATCGCTGAGCGTGCCCGAGGCGCAGCGGAAGTCGATGATCGAGTATGTGAATCGCTCGATCGACGAGCGCAAGGGGACGGATGATCTGGTCGGAGTCGTCGCGTTTGGCCGCGAAGCCCGCACCGAAGCGCCGCCGGGTAAGGTGGAACTGCGGCTGCCGACCGCCTTGGAAACCACGGTCGATCCGCAATACACGAACCTCGCCGAAGCCCTGCGGCTGGCGCAGGCGTCGTTTCCGGAAGACTCGGCCCGACGGATCGTGATCGTCTCCGACGGCAATGCGAACCTCGGTGATGTTTATGCCGAGGCGCGGCAGGCGGTCGAGCAAGGGATCGGCGTCGATGTGGTGCCGATCAAATACCAAGCTCGCGGCGAGGTGCTCGTCGAGAAGGTTTCGCTACCGGCGCTGGCGCGGAAAGGGGAGCCGTTCGACGTTCAGGTCTTGCTGAACAATATCGGCCGCGGCGACGGCAAGACGGCGCCGGTGGGCGGAACGTTGGAACTGGTGCGGCGTCGCGGCGAGCAGACTTCGTTGCTAAGCCGCCAACATGTGGAACTGCCGCCCGGCAAGCGGCCGTTTGCCGTGCGGCAAACGTTGGAAGATGCCGACTTCTACGTTTACGAAGCGATCTTCACGCCCGACGATCCACAGGCCGATGCGCACGTGTTGAACAATAAGGCGATCAACTTCACGCAGCTTGAGGGAACCGGCCGGATTCTCTTCATTGAAAACTTTCAACAGCGCGGCCGGCATGAGCGGCTGATCGAAGCCTTGCGCCGCGAGAAGCTGGAAGTGGTGGTGATGCCGAGCAGCCGGCTGTTTCAATCCCCGGCGGAGTTGATTGCGTTCGACACCGTGGTAATCGCCGACGTTCCGCGTTCCGGCGGCGAGAACGCCGACAACGTCGCGGCGTTCAGCGATGAACAGGTGCGGATGCTCGCGTCGAACGTGCAAGACATGGGCTGCGGCCTCGTGATGCTCGGCGGTCCGAGTTCCTTCGGTGCCGGCGGCTGGGCGAATTGCGCCGTCGAAACGGCGATGCCGGTCGACTTTCAGATCAAGAACGTCAACGTGGTGCCCAGCGGCGCGTTGGCGCTGGTGATCGATAGCTCCGGCTCGATGATGGGGCAGAAGCTCGACATGGCCAAGGCCGCCGCAGTGGCCGCCGCGCGCGTGCTTTCGAGCAAAGACTATGTCGGAGTCGTCACGTTTGATTCGGCCGCGCATTGGATCGTGCCGATGCATCAGGTGCAATCGACGAAGGCCGTCACGGAAAAGCTGGGACATATTCAATCGGGCGGCGGCACCAACATGCAGCCCGCGTTTGACGAAGCCTATGGAGCGCTGACGAAGACCAAGGCCGCGGTGAAGCACCTGATCGCGCTGACTGACGGCCAAACTGAAGGCTCCGGCTACGACCAACAAGCGGCCGCGATGAAGAAACTCGGCATCACGACCACGACCGTGGCGATCGGCGACGGCGCGGCCGATTCCATGCTCGATTCGATCGCCCGCAACGGCGGCGGGAAGTTCTACTTGGTGAAGAACCCGCGGGCCATTCCGAAGATTTTCATGATGGAGGCAATGCGGATTGCCCGGCCGTTGCTGTTTGAAAAGAAGGAAGGCTTCGCCGTTCGCCGCGAGACGACTACGCACGAAGTGCTCCGCGGCATTGAAGGGGATCTGCCGCCGCTGACGGGCATGGTGCTGACGCAACGCAAGCCGAGCCCATTGGTCACGCAACTGATCGCCAACCCGACGTTTAACGCCGAGGGAACCGGCACCGTCGCCGCGGCGTGGACTTACGGGCTCGGCCGGACCGCCGTGTGGACGACGGATGTCGGAACAAATTGGGCCGCGCAGTGGAACGCCTGGCCGCAGTTCGATCGACTGCTGACGGGCCTCATTCGCTGGACGATGCGGCCGCCGGTGACGAGCGGGCGGTTCAGCGTCCATGCCGACGTGCAAGACGGTCGCGGGCGAATGGTGGTCACCGCCGTCGATGATGCCGGCGATTATGTAAACCTGCTCGATCCGCAAGGAACGGTCGTCGGGCCGGATCTGGTGCCGCGACCGATCCAGCTCGAGCAAACCGCGCCGGGTCGGTATGCGGCTGATTTCGAGACCGAGCAGATCGGCAGTTACTTCCTTGTCGTGCGGCCGGGACCGAATCAGCCGACCCTTCGGGCCGGCGTCAACGTTTCGTACTCGCCCGAGTTGCGCGATCGTGAGCCGAATCTGGCGATGCTCGTCGGGCTGGCCGCGCTTCGGCCTGAGGGGGCGGGCTCGGGCATGGTCGCGTCGGCTTTGTCGACGGCACCGGAAGCTGCGACTTCCGTCGATTTCTTCCGGCATGACTTGCCGCCGTCGTCGGGACGGCGTGATCTTTGGCCGGAGTTGCTCTTGGCCGCGTTGCTCGTGTTTGTGTTCGACG
>JAFLCO010000370.1 GCA_017303535.1 Planctomycetota bacterium | reverse complement strand
CGCTGCCGCCGGGGCCTGAGGCCGGACCGTTGCCTTGGCCGCCACCACCAGCGCCGCCGGCGAGAGGACTGCCGAGCCAAGGACCGTCGCTCCCGCCGCCGCCGGTCGGAGCGTTATTGGGCGTTTGTCCGCCCGCGGCCGGGCCGCCGACTTGTCCGCCGGTCGAGCCGAGTTGCGGAGCGCCGTAACCGCCGGCGAGACCGGTCGGAGTTTCGCGAGTGGAGGAGTAGCCTGCATCGAGAGTCGGGACGCGCGCGCCGCGGCCGCCGGCCAATGTCGCGCCGGCGTCGCCGCCGGAGCCGCCCGAGTTGCCCGTGTTGTTGCCTTGATCGAAGCCCCCTTGGCCTCCAGGCGTCATTTGGAACGTTGGGGCCGTGGCGCCGCGCGACTTTCGTAGCGCCGGCGCAGCGCGAGCGATCATCGCCTGTCGCACGCGGGCTTCTTCGGCCGTCTTGGCCAGCATTTGACTCAAGAGCGGATCGGCAGGCGGAAACTCCAGCGGCCAATCTTCGTTGACGAGTTCGTAGCCGAAATCACTGTCCCAACTTTCCATGGCCCCGCGGGCTGCGTAGTAGGCGCCGATGCCGCTGGGTCGAACTAGCAGTAAAGGATAAGGCTGCTCGCCGTCGGCGTAGTTGTTGCCGCGGGTGATGTATTCGCTGACGACTCGCAGGCAGGAGGCGAGCGGGTTCGACGGCCCGCGCGAGCCCGCGAAGTCCGATTCGGGGAAGACTATCCCTTCCGGCTGCAGCACGACGGCGTCGGCCCGACACTCGATGTAAATCGGCCGGCGGCGGGTGCCGTTACTGCCTTCGTACGGCACGACGGCGAAGGCTTGCGGTTTTTGTCCGGCGGCGCGGGCTTGCTCGAGTTTCAGCTTAGCTTCGGCGATCTTCGCGCGCAGGTCGGCGAGTTGTGCTTCGAGCGCGGCTTTGTCGATGTCGCCATTGACGGACTTTTCCAGCAGCAGCTTCTCGGCCGCCGAGAGTTCGTCGAGCTGCTTGCGGAGCCGTTGGAAGTGCTCGTCGATATGAGCCAGCTGATCGCGATGCCGCGCGACGTCGGCCTGCGTTTTGTCGCGGGCCGCTTTCAGTTGCTCGATGCGCCATTGCAAGTCGTCGCGCTTGCGCTCGAGGTCGGCATTGTCTACCTCGGCGCGCTTCGCCTGCGACTTCGCCTTGGCGTCGGCGTCGACCTGCGATCGGGCTTGTTGGGCCAGGAGCATCAGCAGCAGGATCAGCGCCCCCATCGTGCACAACAGCACGGCTAAGAAGGGGAACAGCTGAACGCCGGTGTTGCCGCCGGCTTGCGGTCGCCGGCTCATGCCGCCTTCCCTCGGGCCGACAGGTGCGACAAGCCGGTTTGCAGGCCTGGCTGAGCGATCGTTTCGAGCCGAGAGTTCAAGAGGCTCACGGCCGCGGTGAGGCTCAGCAGCGTCTCTTGCAGGTGTTGCGAAGAGGCAAGCGCCGAGAAGTTGCTGGTGAGGGCTTCTTCCAGCTTACGGACTTGCTCGGCCGAATCGACGATCCGCCCGAGCGCTTCGCCCGTGCGTCGCAATTCGAGCTGCTGCGTGGCGTTGCTCGCCGCGCAGGCTTCGAGGGCTTGCTGCACCTGCAACCAGTGTTTGCGGTTTTGCTCGGCCGTAGCTTCTTCGGCGGCGAGCAGGTGTTTACGGTGTTCGCTCATGCTGCGCGAGATGGCCTTGGTGAGCCCTTCTTCGACCTGCCCGGCGCCGGCCGTGGAGACTTCGCGCCAGCGCGAGTCGACTTCGGCGATCGACTTCTGCCAAAGGTCGACTTGGCGCTCGACCAAACGTTCGACGCTGCCAACCACGGCTTCGCCCATCTTGCGGATGCCGTGGAGTTGCGGATCGTGTTCGCCGCCGACGATCGGAAAGCGGGCTGAAAGCAGTTCGAGCGACTGGTCGTCGACCAGCGACAGAAGGCGAGCCTCTTGCTTGTCGACGAAGAACTGCCCGAACATCAGCACCATGGAGAGTGCGAGAGCCAAGGCCGTGGTGTCGAACGCCACGCCGAGGCCGGAGGTGACGACGGGTAGCGAGCTTTCGAGAGTTTTAGGATCGAGCCCGGCGATGGCCATCGTGATGCCGATGACCGTGCCGAGAAAGCCGAGAATCGGAATGGCCCAGATGATGATGCGGACCATCGCGTGCGAGGCGTGGGCACGGCCGGCGTCCATGTCGGAGAGGAAGCGAAGTTCGCCTTCCAGGCCGTCGGCGGAACCTTTGCGACAGATCCCTTCCAAGGCGTTGCGCAGGCGCGTGCCGAGGTACGCTTTCTGATCGGATTCCTTCAGCTCGTCGAGCTTGTTGAGCATCGCGCGGGCTTCGGCTTCGGCGTCGCCCAGCGGAAACGTTTGTTCGAAGCTCACCTTGTTGAGGCGGGTACGCTGTTCGGCCAGTTCGCAGGCTTTAAGGATGATCTGCGACAGCGCGATGAAGAACATGATCGTTTCACAGTATTCCACCCAGTGGCCTGCGAAGTAGCGGCGGAAGAACTCGTTGCCGAGCGTGCCGGTGTGGATCAGCGTGAAAAAGCCGAGCGAGGCCAAAGAGCCCCAGAGCAACGGCGATTGCATGACGGCGGCCGCGAAACGATTGAGACGACTCACGAGCGTGTACCTCCGAACCGGCGAGCGCCGGCAAACGATTGCCGGCACGAGTGGTTTGAGCAAGCGCGGCGACGCCAAAAAGGCGCGGTGCCGCGAGACGTCGTAAGAATCGGCCTAACCGCTAGATTTCATCAGCCGAAGTTTGCGGCTTGCGAAATTTTGAGAAGCGCGGCGAAGTTTGACGCCGCCGGCGTGGCCGGCACTCGTGCAACGGGTGGCGACGTAATAGCGCCGAACTTCGCCGCACGCATTGCGTAAAAGGAAAAGTCGCGGCGACCGGAGAACGTCGCCAAAGTTCGCCCGGCGTTACGGTCGATAGGGTCAGTAGGGTCGGGCCGTTACGACGCGACTACTTTTGAATCGCACGCAGAGACCAACCGCATACTCGTCGTAATTGCCTGGGAGGGGAGCAGTCCGGGTGTCGCAAGACCCCGGACTGTTTTTTTATGCGCCGAGCCAAAACCATAAAAGGCAACAAGGCCGGCGTCCCACACAGCGGCACGCCGACCTCGTCGCAACAACGTTGTATGCTCGATCGCCGGCGCCAACGGTGTCACCTGATCTGGGGCACCGCTTCGCTAGGCCCCAGCCACCCACGCGTTAGTCGCAGTGATGGTGGTGGTGATGGCCGCCGCCGTAATAGCTGCGGTACGCCGGATAGCCGCCGCCGTAGTACGAATTACGGAACGTGTACGGGTTGCCGTAGAAGGCGCGGTACGAACTGTACGCACTGTAGCCCCCTCCATAGCCGCCGTAACCGTAGGATCCGTAGGACGGCGCGTAATAGCCGCCGTAAGGATTGCCGCCGTAGAACGACACGCCCCAGCCTTGGGCTTGCGCGTCGTTGGGAGCCGCGAACACCGCCGCACCGAGCAACACCGCCGGGAGGACCAACCATTTGACGAACCGCGCCATGACACCGTCTCCTTCAGCACTCGCGACGATTCCCGGCGTCGCGGCCGGACCTGCGGCGCATCCCCATCCTCGGCTGCGCAGATCTCAGTTTTTTGACGTCGCTCCAAGCGACGGGTTAACGAGGCTTTCTTCTTCTGCCCCGCGTACCGAGAATCGCACGGCGCGTGCCGCCGCTGCCGGCGATGATAGAAACCGCCATTCCTAACTGCTTACAAAGCAATCGTTTGAAGTGGCCGGCAATGCGGAATACCGGACTACTCGGCACTTAGGATACTGGGAAAACGCGCCGCAAAAGTGCGACGTTCGCCATCATTCTGACGGCACATAACTCGCGTAGCAGTTATTGGTTTCCCAGAGATGGGTCTCGACGACCGGGAACCCCTGGCCGCGAGCAAAGTCGAAGATGAGCTTCGCGATGTTTTCGGCCGTCGGATTTTCGTCGAGCAGAAACACCGGCTCTCCCATCTCCCGCAAAATCGATACGGCCGGGTCGTTACGGTGCAACAGCATCCGGTGGTCGAGGTTGTCGTCGATCCACTGGCTGACGACTTTCTTGATGTCGGAGAAGTCCATCACCATGCCGCGGTCGTCGAGCTTCGGCGCTTCGATGGCGATGATGGCCCGGCCGTTGTGGCCGTGAAGGTATTTGCACTTGCCGTCGTAGTTCATCAGACGGTGGCCGTAGCAGAAGTCGATCTGTCGGGTAACGCGAAACATGGGCGTGAGTCGTGGCTTTCAAAGAAGCTTGCCGATGCTAGGGCAGGCTTGGTGGTACAGGAACAATTATCGATTGCTGGTCGACGTGTCGACGGCGGCATACGGCGTGCGGTCGACCATGCCCGCGCTGCGGAAGGCTTCGCGCCGCTCCGCGCACTTATTGCAGGTACCGCAGTGTAACCCGGCGACCGGTGCAATGCAGGAAAACGTCAGTTCCAGCGGCAAATCGCGGCCGAGTTTCATGACGTCGGCCTTGTGCAAGTCGGCGAAGGGGCGCGTGATGCGGACGTTGTGCGAGGTCGCTAGGTTCAGCACGTCTTCGAAGCTTTGGAAGAAACGCGGCGTCGCGTCCGCGAAAGGATTGGAACCGAGCGGGGCCAGCGCCAACTCGTCGATTCCATTGAGCCCGCACCAGAGAGCGGCCTTGATGACGAGCAGAGCGTTGCGTCCCGGCAGGTACACGGCCTCGTCGGGCGTGGAGCCGTCGGGAACCGCGCGGCCGGTCATACTCCAATGGTCGCGGTAAACATCGGCCAGCGGCATGTCAAACACGACCAGCGGCCGCAGCTTCGGCGACGCCAACCGCTCCAAGAGCCGGCGGAGGGCTGCTAGCTCGTCGGCCTCCCAAAAGTGCCCGGCCCGAACATAGAAAGGCTGCACCTCGCGCCCCTGCCGTAGCAGATCGCCCAAAAGGATCCCGCTATCCAGCCCGCCGCTGACGAGCAGCCCGACAATCGGCGTTTTGTTAGGGGAAATCATCGAAAACAGCAGCTGCCGCAAAGGGACGGAACGCCGGTCAGGTTAAGCAATACCATGCGATTGTAGATGCCGCCCCGCCGGCGAGCAGTCGGCAACTTCGAATTCGGCCGTAATGCCCGCCGGTCTTGGGCTTGCTGACCTTGTGGCAAGTTGGCGGTATTTCTACACTTCCGCCCCCGAAAAGGCCTGGTTCTACAAGGTCGGAACATGCCGGTTGTTCTCGGTCTAACAGCCAGAACGATCGCACGGCCCGACCAAACTACTCAAACCGCGCATTTTCCTTGAATTCGAATTGGGGCTTCTTAGAATGTTCAATGGGAAGGCTCCAATATCCTTACCACATCAGCTCTTAGGTGCTGTATGAAGGCCTTGGCCGTTGGAGCCTTGCTCGGCGTGATTGTCGCCGTCGTGGCGCTGGGGTTCATTCCGTTTGGGGACTCGGCCCATGCCGATGCGATGTCGGCTTGGCAACCGGGCGTCGGCGGCGACCTCATCACGTCGATCAATCCCACGTCGGACAATCGTCAGCTCATCACGATGATCGATCCTCGGACCCGCGTCTTGGCGGTGTACATGATCGACGGCGCGACGGGCGAAGTTTCGTTGAAAAGCGTTCGCGCGTTTCAATGGGACCTACAATTGGCGGAGTTCAACGGCACGAGCCCGTTGCCTCGCGAGATTCGTTCTTTAGTCGAACAACATCGGTAGCCTTCCGCTTGGGCGTCGCGCGTGCGATCCGCCGGGCTGACGGCGCCGCACTTCGGTCGTCGGACCGACTTACGCCCCGCGGAGAAATTCGTCGTCATGGCCAAGCTCATCACGTTGGAAGAAGCAGCTCACATCCTCGGCATCTCTGCGGCCGAAGTGGGTGAAATGCGCCAACGCCAAGAACTCTACGGCTACCGCGACGGCGGCAACTGGAAGTTTAAGCAGAGCGACGTCGAACAGCTCGCGATGGATCGCTCCGGCATGGCCCCGTCGCCCGGCGGTTCGGGCATTCTCCCCGTCGATCTCGAAGGCGGCGACAACGATCTAGTCGTCTTGAGCGAGTTCGAACTCGGCGACTCCGGCCCCGGTTCCAGCACCGTGATCGGCGGTAAGAACAAACCGGGTAGCGATCTTAGCCTCGGGAGCGACCTCAAGCTCGACTCCGGTATCGATCTCGCCGGCGGCGATTCCGATCTCAAACTTGCCGGCAACTCGGGCCTCAACCTCGCCGGCGATTCCGGCCCGCTCTCTGCCGCAGACACTTCAGACAAGTCCAACGTACTCGGCG
>JAFLCO010000037.1 GCA_017303535.1 Planctomycetota bacterium | reverse complement strand
GCCGGCCAAGACGCAGACCGGAATCATCCAGCGACCGCCGGCCGCCAGCGCCGCCGCAGCGACCAGGAACAAGCAGAGCGGGCCGATCAAAACATTCGGCGGCCAGATGCTCACCAGCGGCACGCAGGCGCTGACCAAGCGAATGTTCGTAAAGTGGACTAGCGCCCAAAGTGCGGCGAACGGAAAGAACCAAGGCTGCGCGATCCGCCGCGCGGCGATCTCCACGGCCGCGACGACGCAGGCCGTTTGCAGCAGGATGCCGGCAAGCACGTGAGCACCGTGCGGGCTCGCCGTCAGACGCAACTGGTCATAGAAGACGATTTCGCCGGCCGCGTAAACATAGAACAGCGCCGGCCCCGGATGATGAAACTTCCAGCGGGAATAGTTCCCTTCGATCTCGAGCCCGACCTTGGCACTGTTGATCTGCAGGGCGTTGGCCGCGAAGTCGTAAACCTCGCAGACCGGCTGATGAAAAAGGATGTCACGATTGATCGTCAGCAGAACGGCGACGAGCGCGAGCCAAAGCAAGGGCGCTCGCCATAGCGGCAGCGTGTGCGACGACGGCAAGCTTTGCCTGTTCGACGGCGAAGGATTAGCCTCCACGCTAACCCCGCCCCACGTACGGCATCTGCGTCGCCATCACCGTCATCGTGAGCACGTTGGCGTCGAGTGGTAGGCTTGCCATGTAGACGACTGCACGGGCCACGTGGTCGACGTCCATCGTCGGCTCCGGCTTGCGGGTGCCGTCGGCTTGGGGGACGCCGTTTTTCATGCGGGCCGTCAGGTCGGTGGCGGCGTTGCCGATGTCGATTTGGCCGACTGCGATATCGAAGGCCCTGCCGTCGAGGGCCGCGGATTTCGTCAGGCCTTCGATCGCGTGTTTCGTCGCCGTGTACGGAGCCGAGTTCGGGCGCGGCACGTGGGCCGAGATGCTGCCGTTGTTGACGATGCGGCCGCCGCGCGGCGTTTGGGCCTTCATCACGCGAAACGCTTCGCGGACGCACCAGAACGCGCCGGTGAGATTCACGTCGACGACTTGCCGCCACTGTGCATCAGTGAGTTCGTCGAGCGGCACCGGCGGTGCGCCCATGCCGGCGTTATTGAAGAGTAGATCCACGCGACCGAACTCGGCCACGACACGGTCGAACACCGCCCGCACCGCCGCGGGATCGGCGACGTCGGCCGGGCATAACAATGTGGCGCAATGCGACGCCGCGGCTTTCGCAAGCAGGGCCGTTTCCTCGAGGGCCTTGGCGCGTCGGCCCACCAACGCCACGGCGTAACCTTCCCGCGCGAGGGCAATGCTGACGGCTCGGCCGATTCCGGAACCGGCCCCTGTGACAATGGCCACTTTCCCCGACATGAACGTCAACTCCACAAAAACTTCTGCGCGATGCGCGTTCCGCGCGGTCGCACTTCGAGCAACGCCGCACTGTGATAACACGCGAGACGACGGACTGCCGGCGGTTATCTCATCTTGGAATAAGAATTGCCTTTGCGCGCGGCACCAAATAACGCCCCTTCTACGACGGAGCCGCACCGCCATGGCCAAGAAGCCGCAAAAACCCGCCTCGAACGACATCACGCAAACCACGGGCAATGCCGGAGAAACCCATCAACGGGCCGGCGGGCAAGCTGAATATCTCACGACCGACCAGGGCATTCCGATCGCCGACAATCAGAACTCGCTCAAGATCGGCGAGCGCGGGCCGGTGCTGCTCGAAGACTTCGTGCTGCGCGAGAAGATCACGAACTTCGACCACGAGCGGATCCCCGAGCGCGTGGTGCATGCCCGAGGCTTCGGCGCGCACGGATACTTTCAACCGAACAAATCGCACGCGAAGTTGACCCGTGCGGCCCTCTTTCAAGACCCGTCGGTACGCACTCCGGTATTCGTCCGCTTTTCGACCGTGGCCGGCAGCGAAGGGTCGCCCGATCTGGCCCGCGACGTTCGTGGGTTCGCCGTGAAGTTCTACACGCAGGAAGGCAACTGGGACCTCGTCGGCAACAACATCCCGGTGTTCTTCATTCAAGATGCCATCAAATTTCCGGACCTGATTCACGCCGTGAAACCGGAGCCGGATCGGGGTTTTCCGCAAGCCGCCAGCGCGCACGATACGTTCTGGGATTTCGCGTCGCTCACGCCTGAGAGCACGCACATGCTGATGTGGGCCATGAGCGATCGGGCCATTCCCCGCTCGTACCGGATGATGGAAGGTTTCGGCGTGCATACCTTCCGAATGATCAACGCGAAGGGGGCCGTGACGCTGGTGAAGTTTCACTGGCGGCCAAAGCTGGGCACGGTGTCGCTCATCTGGGATGAAGCGGTGAAGGTGAACGGCGCCGACATCGACTTTCACCGTCGCGACTTGTGGGAAGCCATTCAAAACGGCGACTATCCCGAATGGGAACTCTCGGTGCAGGCCTTCACCGAAGAACAGGCGGCGCGGTTCGATTTCGACGTGCTCGACCCGACGAAGATCATCCCCGAGGAAGTCGTGCCGTTGACGCCGCTGGGGACGATGGTGCTCGACCGTACGGTCGATAACTTCTTTGCCGAGACCGAGCAAGTCGCGTTCTGCCCTGCCAACATCGTGCCGGGCATCGATTTCTCGAACGATCCGCTGCTTCAGGGGCGGTTGTTTTCGTACCTCGATACGCAACTCAGCCGTTTGGGCGGCCCGAACTTCCACGAGTTGCCGATTAACGCGGCCAAGTGCCCCGTGCGTAATCAACAGCGCGACGGCCACATGCGCACGACGTTGCAACCGGGACGCATCGCCTACGAGCCGAATAGTCTCGACCCTGCACAGGCCCGCGAGAGCGTGGAGCGCGGGTTCGTGAGTTTCCCGGCGGCGGAAGCGGGCGACAAGATGCGGATCCGGCCGGAAGCGTTCGCCGACCATTACTCGCAGGCCCGACAGTTTTACAAGTCGCTGCTGCCGCATGAGCAGCGGCATATCGCGGGGGCGTTCGCTTTCGAACTCGGCAAGTGTGAAGTGATCGCGGTGCGCACGCGGATGCTCGGCCGGCTGATGCTGGTCGACCGCGAGCTGGCGGAGAATGTCGCGTCGGCCCTGGGGATGGAAGGCATGGCCGATAAGCTCAAGCCGGCGGTTCCGGCGAAGGACTTGCAGCCGTCGCCCGCGCTGAGCCAATATGCGAAGGCGGCGAAATCGATCGAAGGTCGCAAGCTGGCCGTGCTCGTAACGGACGGGGCCGACGATAAGTTGCTCGCTTCAATCAGGAAAGCGGCGAAGGCGGAAGGGGCGATGGTCGTGGTCGTCGCGCCAAAGGTCGGCGGGTTTAAGACGGCCGGCGGCGACAGGATGCCGGCCGATTTCGCGCTGAACGCCGCGCCCTCGTGTTTGTTCGACGCCGTGGTCGTGGCTCCTTCGGAAGCCGGCGTGGAAATGTTGCTCAAGACGGCCGCGGCGGTCGACTGGGTGCGCGACGCGTTCGGCCATCTCAAGGCGATCGCCTACACGGAAGCGGCCGGCCCGCTCTTGGCCGCCGCCGGCGTGGAACCGGAGGCCGATGTAGGCGTGGTGCCGCTCAAAGGCCGCGACGGTCTGCAAAAGTGGATTACGGCGGCGAAGGGACATCGCCTCTGGGACCGCGAGCCGATGGTTCGGTAACAACGATATGTGTGGGGAACGCCAGGGAGGGAGTTCCACACAGTTTGCAACTTTGACGCACAGCTATGGACCTTGTTTCACATCAACCGTATTGGCTCGTGAAGAACGGACTCGTGGCGACGTATCCCGCGCTGGAGCAGGACGAACGTTGCGACGTGCTCATCCTTGGAGCCGGCATCACCGGAGCGATCTTCGCCGAGCGGCTCACGCGCGAAGGGTTCGACGTCGTCGTGCTCGACCGGCGCGACGTCGGGCAAGGGAGCACTTCGGCCAGTACCGCGCTGCTGCTCTACGAGATCGACGCCCATTTGGTCACGCTGCGCGAAAACGTCGGTCGTGCGGCGGCGGATCGGGCTTATCAACTGTCGGTGAAATCGATCGATTCTTTAGAGCAACTGGCCAAGCAGAGCAAAATCGATTGTGCGTTTCGTCGAAAACGAAGCGTGTATGCGGCCAGTTCGGAAGACGTTCTTCCGGATTCGCGCGCGGAACTCGAGGCCCGGCTCGAAATCGGCATCGACGTCGCATGGCTCGGTCCGCGTGAGTTGCGGGAGCAATACTCGCTGCCGTACTGCGGGGCGATCGTCTCGGGCAATTCGGCGTCGTGCGATCCGTATCTGCTGGGGCACGGTCTGCTGAAAGCCGCCGCGGCGCGCGGTGCGCGAATTTACGACCGCACGGAAGCGACGGAGTTCGACGAACAGCCCGGCGGCGAAGTTCGCGTGCCGACCGATCGCGGGCCTACGGTCACCGCCCGACATGTGGTGATGGCGACGGGCTTCGAATCGCAGCAGTATCTGCGCGAGAAGGTCGTGAAATTCAAAGCGACTTACGCACTGGTGACGCAGCCGCTGCCGACGACCGCGCCCTGGCCTGAAGATGCCTTATTCTGGGAAACGTCACGGCCGTATCTCTATTTGCGAGCAACGGACGACCGACGGCTGCTCGCCGGCGGCGAGGACGACGAGACGCACAGTCCGCTCAAGCGGGATGCGCTCGTCGAAGCGAAGGCCGCGAAGATCCTCAAGCGCGTGCAGTCGATGTTTCCCGACTTGCGATTGGAGACGGAGCACGCGTGGGCCGGCACGTTCGGCGAGACCAAAGACGGGCTGCCGTACATCGGCCGATCGCCCGAACGGCCCTATGCCCGCTTCGCACTGGGGTTCGGCGGCAACGGCATCACGTTCAGCGCGATGGCGGCGGATATTATTGCCGATGAGCTTCGTGGCCGGCCGAATGCGGATGCCGCGATCTTTCGGTTTGGACGATGAGTCGTCCGTTGTCCGTGGTCAGTTGTCCGTTGCAAAGAGCGCGGAGACAAGCTCCGCGGCTAAATAGGCTGCAACTGACAACGGACAACGGACTACGGACAATCAACTACTTCAGCCGGCCGGCGATGAGCGACGCGTTGTGTCCGCCGAAGCCGAAGCTGTTCGACATGATGATGTCGACCTTCTTTTCCTTGGCTTTGTTCGGCGTGTAGTCGAGGTCGCAGCCTTCGTCCGGCGAGTCCAGATTGATCGTCGGCGGGATGAGATTGTCGCGGATCGCCAACACGCTCAGCACCAGTTCCACGCCGCCGGAAGCGCCCAGCAAGTGACCGAGTTGGCTCTTCGTGCTGGAGATGCTGACCTTCTTCGCGTGCTCGGTGAAGATCGTCTTGATCGCGGCCGTTTCGGCTTTGTCTCCCAGCGGGGTGCTGGTGCCGTGGGCGTTGATATAGCCGATCTGGTCGGGGTTGAGCTTGGCGTCGCGGAGGGCCAAGGCCATCGACTTCGCCGCGCCTTTGCCTTCTTCGTCGGGCTGCGTGATGTGGCCGCCGTCGGAACTCACGCCGTAGCCCAAAAGCTCGGCGTAGATCTTTGCGCCGCGGGCTTTGGCGTGTTCGAGTTCTTCAAGCACCAACAGGCCGGCCCCTTCCGAGAGGACGAACCCGTCGCGATCGCGATCCCACGGACGGCTGGCCTTGGTCGGCGCGTCGTTCCGTTCGCTGAGGGCGCGCATGTTGGCGAAGCCGGAGATGCCCATTTGCGTGAGGGCCGCTTCGGTGCCGCCGGTGACCATGATGTCGGCGTTGTCGTACTGAATGGCTTTGAACGCCTCGCCGATGCCGTTGGCCGCGCTGGCGCAGGCCGTGGCGACGGCGGCGCTCGGGCCGCGCAAGCCGTATTGAATCGAGACGTGGCCGGCCGCCGCGTTGACCATCAGCTTCGGAATGGTGAACGCCGAAACGCGGTCGGGACCTTTTTCCATGAGCCGCGTGTGCTGCTCTTCGATTTCGTTGAGGCCGCCGATGCCGGAGCCGAGGATGACGCCGCAGCGGTAGGCGTCTTCCTTGATGAAATCGAGGCCGGAGTCGCGCACCGCATCAATGGCCGCCACGAGCGCAAACTGCGTGAAGCGGTCGATGCGTTTGGCGTCTTTGGGCGAGATATAGGCGTCGGTCGACCAATTGCGTACTTCGCCGGCGAACTTCACCTTATAGTTCGCGACGTCCCACAACGTGATCGGCCCGACTCCGCTCTCGCCGGCACAGATCCGCTTCCACAGATCTTCGACTTGGCAGCTCAGGCCCGTGACGGCCCCGAGCCCGGTGACGACGACTCGACGTTTCATTTATTCGCGTTGGCCTGGGACTGTTCGATGTAGTCGATGGCTTGGCCGACGGTTTGAATCTTTTCCGCGGCGTCGTCCGGAATATTAATGTCGAACTCTTCTTCGAGTTCCATGACCAATTCGACGGTGTCGAGCGAGTCGGCGCCGAGGTCGTTGACGAACGAGGTCTCGCGCGAGACTTGTTCCTTGTTCACGCCCAACTGTTCAGACACGATATCAATCACACGTTCAGAAACTGAGGCCACCTTGGTGTTCCTCCAACGGCGCTAAATGCAAACAGGGCAAAAATTTCAAACGAGACCGCATCGGCGGCCACGCGGTCGATCAGGTCTTCGGCAAACGTTACTGGTCGGCAAACGCTTCGGCAGGCCCTCGGAATTCTTCGCACGGCCGGCCATGCCGGCAACCGCTTGAAGATGGGGAGGTTCTGCAAAGAAGGTCAAGATATACCGACTTTTCCTACACGTGTCTATACGTCCTACGCAGCGGTTCAAGCGTAGGAAAAGCCTTATCGGCCGCCGGGTTGCGACACTTGAACCAGCTCGTAGTCGCGGCCCGATAGCGGTCGATAGCCGCTCATCATCGCGAAAGCAATCGGGCTCACGTACCGCGTCGGGTGGCTGGGTCTGGAGCCGAAGGCGAAGGCCCAGTAACTGGGGCACCGCTACGCTATGCCCCAGCCACCCATGACAAAACTTGCTTCAGCAGGTCATGCCGCCGTCGACGACGATCAATTGGCCGGTCAGATACGACGACGACGGGGCGGCGACGAACAACGTCGCATTGGCGATATCTTCCGGCTTTCCGAGCCGTTTGGCGGGAATCCGCTTTTGCACTTCGTCGAGAATCGCGTCCCCGAGGGCCTGCGTCATGTCGCTCTCGATAAAGCCCGGGGCGATGGCGTTGACCGTCACTTTACGGCCGGCGAGTTCGCGAGCTACGGTTCGCGTGAAACCGTGCAGCGCGGCTTTCGACGCCGAGTAGTTGGCCTGCCCCGGGTTGCCGATCACGGCGCCGGAGACGCTGGCCATATTGATGATCCGGCCGTAGCGGGCCGACATCATTACCCGACTCGCGGCCCGGGTGAAGAGAAACGCTCCGCGCAGGTTCGTGTTGATCACGTCGTCCCACTGGGCGTCTTCCATCCGCGGCAGCAGCGTGTCCCGCGTGATGCCGGCGTTGTTGACGAGGATGTGCAGGCCGCCGAAGCGGGCCACGACTTTGTCGACGACCTCATCGACGCTTTTGCCGTCGTTGACGTCGCAGGTGAAAGCTTCGGCCGTTCCGCCGGCGGCGGTGATCGCATCGCACGTTTCTTTGAGCTTCGCAGCGTTGCGCGCGACGCAGGCTACGTTGGCGCCGGCCTTGCCGAAGGCCAGCGCGATCGCGCGGCCGAGGCCTTGCGAGGCGCCGGTCACCAGCGCCGTCTGGCCTTTCAGATCGACCGACATTTCACCGGTGGGGGCTTCTGGGCGGGCCATGACGTTTCCTCGCGGTTCGATTGGGAGTGAGCGATGAGCTTAAGAGCTTGATGCAACTTTGTTCAATAGCCCCGGACGAATATCCGGAGTGATTCGCCCCAGGTATCCACCTGGGGCTATTGAACGGAGACAATGATTTGCTGCGTAGCGAGAATCTACTCGAGCACGCCGTCGCAGGGCGTCTTGCGGTCGATCCGTTTCAGCAGCCCACGAAGCACGCGGCCAGGGCCGACTTCGTAAAACTGATCGCATCCTTGGGCGAGCAGATAACGCATCGAGTCTTCCCAGCGGACGGGCGAAACGAGTTGCCGGACGAGCAGTTCGCGAATTTCTTCGGGGTCGTCGTGCGGCACGGCGTCGACGTTCGAAACCACGGGAGTCCGCGGCTTCTGCATCTTCACCGAAGCCAAGGCCGCGGCAAGTCGGTCGCGGGCCGGCTGCATGATGGGCGTGTGAAACGCGCCGGCCACGGCCAGCGGAATGGCCTTCATGGCTCCGGCCGCCGGGGCCATCTCGGCCACGCGTGCACAGGCCGCTTTCGCGCCGGAAACGACGATGTTCCCCGGGCAGAGCAGGTTGGCGACTTGGAGCGTTTCCCCTTCGCCGGCCTTCACGCAAAGCTCTTCGACCTGCGGACGCTCAAGTCCGAGGATGCTGACCATGCCGCTGGAGACGGCGTTCGCAGCGGCCTGCATGGCGCTACCGCGCTCTTGCACGAGTCGGAGGCCGTCTTCCCACTCCAGTACACCCGCGAAGGCCAAAGCCGTGTACTCGCCGAGGCTCAAGCCGGCGGCGGCCGTGCAACCGGCGACGACGTCCGGCGACTTCGCCTTCAGAACTTCGAGCGCCGCGAGGCTGCAGACGTAAAGCGCCGGTTGGCTGCGATCGGTTTGATCGAGCGTTTCCGCGGGGCCTTCGAAGCAGAGCTTGGCGAGGTCGTAGCCGAGGACCGCGCCTGCGCGATCAAAGAGCGTGCGAACGGCCGGGTACTCGTCGTACACGGCTTTGCCCATGCCGACGGTCTGTGCGCCTTGGCCGGGGAAGAGAAATGCGATCTTGCTCACGGCCTAAGATCCTGCGGCAAGGAACAAAAAATCCTCTCGAGTAGCGAGAGGAAGCACGAAGGGCCGCGATGCATAAAGCCCAGGGACCTCAGGTCACTGGGACACGATCATTCGTATTGAAGTCAAAGTTGTGCGTCGGGGCCCAGGGACTGATAGTCCCTGGGCTTTATCAGCAATCGAACGAGAGCGACTACTCTGCGGCGTCGCCGGTTTCGACGACCGTACGGCCCATGTAGTTGCCGCAATTCGGGCAAATCACGTGCGACGGGATGGCCGTGCTGCACTTCGGGCAGTAATGCAACTGCTTCGGCTTCTTCTGATCGTGGGCCCGGCGGGAACCGGTGCGGGCATTACTCTGACGGCGCTTTGGTACGGCCATGACAAACACCAAGACGGAACGGCGACACAAGGGGAAACCAACGAATTTAGAGGGGGCCCGCCGGGGTGTCAAGGCGGCAAAGCTCGCAGAAACGTCGGTAAATTCAGCGATTTTCCGGGCACTCGCGCCGCGTATCGCCACGCCGACCGAAGCGTATTCCAACGATCACCCTGGCGGCACGACACTCGTAATTTGCCTAGCCGGGAAACTACGACTTCCCGAAGGAAACGCTGCGGAATCGCACAAATTCCTGACGTATAATTAAGCCGCCGCGGGAGTGGGCAAGCTCCGCGCACTTAGTCAGCAAGGGAATTCGGCGTCATGACGAAACGGCAACGAGCGCTCTTGCGCAGTGCGTCCATCGCGGCTGCGGTCATTTTGTCGGCGATCGCGGGCTTTGGTGAAGCCCAGGCCGCGACCGAAGTGCGCACCGAACCGGGCGGCACTCGCTTCATGTACGTCGACGGGCTCGACGTGCTGTCGGCCCCCGGCGGGACGCGGCTGTTGTTCATCGACGAGAACACGATCCGCACCGGTCCCGGCGCTCCGCATGTGCTGTATGTCGACGGCGACAACTTGCGTTCGGAACCGGGCGGCCCGCGCGTCGCTTACTTCGACGGCAACACGCTCCGCCGCTCACCCGGCGGCCCGATCTTATTAGTGGTCGACGGCAAGGACGTTCGCAAAGAAGCCGGCGGCCCGCGCATGATCTACCTCGACGGCGACACGCCGACCCGGCCGCAACTTGCCGCCGCGCTTTACGCGTGGAACCCGTCGCTCTTCAAGCTCAGCCCGGCGGAACTCGCGAAGGTGCAGGAAGAAATGAAGGCGGCGTCCGACGCCTCTTCGGCCGCGGCTCGCGAGAAACTCGTCGGCAAGTTCACGATCATCAACTCCAACAACACGCACCTCGCTAAAGGCACCGCAGAGATCGCCAAGCAAGGCGATTACTACTCCGTGAACATGGACTTCGGCAACGGCATGAAGTGGACCGGCACGGCCGTGGCCCGCAAGGCTTTCAACGAAGAAGAACTCTGGGTCGCGCTGGGCCCGACGAACAACACGATTCTCGGCATCTACGAAGCGCAAGACGACAAGGTCGTTTCCGAATGGATTCCGCAAGCCGCGATGACGCAGGGCCAGGAAATGTGCGGCGGTGAAAAGCTCGACGGCGCCGCGCACTTCAACGGCCCGTACACGATCGTCTCCGGCACGCACGTGATGAAGAAGGGAAATTACACGGGCTCGCTCAAGATGTCGGTCTTCCCGACGCCGAGCAACGAGTCGTTCACGCCGCGTTTGCTCGAGTACCAAATCGGCAACGCTCGCGTGACCGGCATCGGGGCGATCATTCCGTACACGCTGGAGCGCAAAGCGCTCGTAGCAGCGGTAAGCACCGACAAAATCTTCGCCGTCGGCCGGATCAGCGAAGACACGACCTCGGGCGTGCATCTCGACTTCTGCACGAACACGAAGTCCAGCGGGTATGTGTTGTTGGATAAGTAACGGGAGCTACTTCGGCAGCTTCAGCGACTCCAAAAACTTCCGATCGTCGGCCGTCGGTTCGCGGCTGAGGGTCGCTCGCAGCTCGTAGAGTCGGTCGCCGCTGATCACGGCCCGATGATGAATCGTCCGGTCGTCGTCGGCTTCGGTCCATGAGCGGCCGGGGCGACCTGCGACCGTCGCCGCTTCGCCTTTCAGCAGCTTCGTGGCTTCGTCCGCCGTCGGCGTGCGCGGTAGTTTCAGCGCCGCCGCTTCGTAGCGCGTCGTGCCGTCGGTCGACGTCCACGAAAGCACGCGGGCCTCAGCCTCGCCGAGCGCCGTCTCGCGGCGATCCTTGGTCTCGCGCGGATCGTCGGGCATTTCCACGGCCAGCGTCTCCCCTTCCGGCGTGACCCACCGCCAGTCGTGGGCCCGCGCAGGCTCGGTCAGTTCCACGCTTGGCTCGATCTGCAGCGAGTCGACGATGCGCCGCTCGTCGGCGTCGAGTTCCTTCCGCTTCGACTCGACAATCACCTGATACAGCCGCCGGTCGGCCGACACCATTCGACCATGCAAATAGCTCCCACCTTCGACGCCGATCCGCCAATCGCGGGCCGCAAACTCGCCGACTTTCACGTCCGTCGAATCTTCCAGCTTCCCCTGCACGGCGATGACGATCGACTCCAACGCGCGCTGAAATAGCAACGCCGTCTCGGCCGGCGCCTCCTTGAGCGTGTTGACGATCACGTTCGTCGTCCGCCCGCCGGCCTCGTCGGTCAGCGCGAAGTTCCACGCATAGATTTTCGACGTCGGCAAGCCGACCCAGCCGCTGTGATCGACGGGCTTGCCGGAAAGCTCAATCCTGAACCCCAAGCCGGCCGGCGCGAACTCGGCCCATTTCTGTGCGGCCGGCGATGTGGCGTTTCCCCCGGTTTCTTTCTTCGTGGATGGACTCCCCTGCTCCGCCGCGCGTAAGGCCGCGCCGGCAAGCGTCGTGCAAGCAAGCAAGACCATCACGATGCATGAACCGATTCGCATATCGTCGACCCGCCTTGGAAGAGATTGTCCACGCAAGAATTCACTGCGTCGCCTTGAGGTTAATCTTCGCCGGGTGCTCCGGGTATCCACCCGGGGCTATTGAACGGAGAAAACGATCGCATCGTTCGCTTTCCATTTGCGTCTCCCCTCTGTTCAATAGCCCCAGATGCATATCTGGGGCGAATCACGCTCGACAACAATATCTCATCAACACCCCTCGCCGGCACATCGGGGGCCCTGCCCCGGCTTGCCAAACTCCCCTATGATTCAGGAGGTCGCCCGCCGTAAACTTCTGAGTCTTGCCTCGCCACCGCACCGTTGCCGCTTGAGGACCTGCCGCATGTTCGCGTCGTTAAAACGTTGGGCCTACGCCGTTGCCGCGCCCGCCGCCGCTCTGAGTCTTGTGACGTTCGCCCTCGTCGGTTGCGACGCCAAATCGGGCGGCTCCGGCGGGTCAAGCGGCGGGTCCGGTTCCGGAAGCGCGGCCGGTTCGGCGACCGCGGCCTCGGGCAAGTCGGCGCCCATCGCACCGGCGGTCACTTCCGACGCCGAGTCGAAGGCCGCGGCCGACGCCCAGGGGGTCGCCCCGCAAGCCAAGCAGGTCCTCGAAGATTGGTACGCAGGCCTCACCGGCGCAAAGTCGTTCGCGGCCGACACCACGGCGAGCTTCACCGTTCTGCAAGGCGGCCAAGAAGTCCAAGGCGAGAAAGAGTCGTATCGCGTCGCCGCCGAAAGGCCCGACCGGTTCGCCGTAAAGCTCACCTCGGGCAACGCCTACACAATCGTCAACGACGGCAAGCAACTCTATCAGCTCAGCCACGAGAAGAAGGTTTACACGCTCGGGGAGCCGCTCAAGTCGCTCGAGGGTTTGGCGAAGTCGCTCGTCTTGAGCCGCACCCATTCGCAGCAAGGACTCTCAATCGTCGCCGACGCTCTGGCCGGCACGCCGCTCGACAAGATCCTCGCAGGCTACGAATCGATCGCCTTCGTCGGCAGCGACGACGTCGGCGGCAAGAAACAAAGCCACCTTCGGGCTCTCACCACGGGCGTCCATTACGACCTTTGGTTCGACGCCGACAAGCCGTTCGCCTTGCGAAAGCTGCAACCGAACGTGATGGAAATCGCCGGCAAAAACGGTCGCGAACTTCCGCCCGGCATCGAACTCAAGCTCGCCGTGACGTTTGAAAACGTCGCCTACGACGCGCCGGTCGCCGCGGAACTCTTTGAAATCAAGCCGCCGGCCGACGCCGCGCAGCTCGAAAACATCGACGACGAACTCGCCATGACGCTCGTCGGCAAACCGGCCCCTCAGTTCGAAGCGCCGCTCTTGGACGGCGGCAAGTTCAAGCTGGCCGACCACAAGGGAAAGATCGTCGTCCTCGATTTCTGGGCGACTTGGTGCCCGCCCTGCGTCGCCGGCCTGCCGAAGCTCGTCGAATACGCCGACAAGCTGAAAGACGCGGGCGTCGTGCTCTTCCCGATCAACATCAACGAAGAGCCGTCGATCATCAAAGAGTTCCTCGCCGCGAAAGAACTTAAGGCACCGATCGTGCTCGAGAAGGGTCAAGAGATTCTCGGGAAGTACAAGGTGAGCCCGGTGCCGCAGACCGTGATCATCGATCGCGAAGGGATCGTGCAGATCGTGCATATCGGCATCGGCGAACTCGAAGAAATCCCGCAGCAACTCGCCGACCTGGCCGCCGGCAAGAAACCGACTAAGAATAAGAAGCCCGAGTAGTAACTTAGCCACCGATGAACACGGATGAACACCGATGAGTTCGGAGAAGAGTGAATCTCTGCTTCCGCGGCGTTCGTTGGCGGTCGCCGCAGTGCTCTTTTCCGTTATCTGTGTGTATCTGTGTTCATCGGCGGTTCCCTTTTCCGTTTCTCCGATACGGGCCGAAACGCCGGAAGAGCGTGGCTTTCGGCACCTCACGACCAAGCCGTATCTGACGCCCGACTTCGACGACGAAGTTTTCGCGCAGCTCTACACGCAATGGGATGAGCCCTCGCTCAAGGCGGCGGAAGCGGCGACTCCGGCGGAGCGGCGAGCGCTGACCTTCGCGCGGTACGGCCTCACGGAGTTTCCCGGCTCGCCGCGCACAACGGCCTTGCAATACACGCCGGCCCCCGACGCCGGCTGGACGATGAACTGCCTGGCCTGCCACACGGGCCGCGTCGCCGGACGCGTGATCTTCGGCGCACCCAACACGCATTATCTGTTGCAGTCGCTCACGGAAGACGTCCGCAGCGTGAAGCTCCGCCTCGGCAAACGGCTCACGCACATGGACAAAGGGTCACTCCTCTATCCGCTCGGCGGCAGCGCAGGGACGACCAACGCCGTGATGTTCGGCCACATCTTGTTGAACTATCGCGACCCCGACCTGACGTTTCACGCCGATCGACCGCTGCCGGTGCTGACGCATCACGACGTCGACGCCATCCCGTGGTGGCACTACAAACACAAGTCGAAACTCTACGTCGACGGCTTCGCCCCGAAGAACCATCGGGCCTTGATGCAGTTCCTGCTCATCCCGCGCAACGGCCCCGACAAGTTCGCGGCCTGGGAGCCGGAGTACAAAGACATCGAAGCCTGGATCACGTCGCTCGAAGCGCCGAAGTATCCGTTCGCGATCGACGCGGACCTCGCGACACGCGGCCACCAAGTCTTTGAAAAAAACTGCGCGACCTGCCACGGCCACTACCAGGTCCCTTCTCCCCTCGCGGGAGAAGGTGCCCGCAGGGCGGATGAGGGGGCGACCGCGCACCCTTGGCAAACGACCGCCACGCACAGCACGCTGATTTCCTACCCTGAAAAAATCATCCCCCTGGAAGAAATCGGCACCGATCCGGTCCGCCTCAACTCGATGAGCGTCGGCGGCCGCGAGCGTTACGGCACCACGTGGTTCACTTACTTCGGCCGCGAGCCGGTCGTCGCCGACCCGGGCGGGTACGTCGCTCCGCCGCTGGAAGGCGTCTGGGCCACGGCCCCCTATTTCCATAACGGCTCCGTGCCGACGCTCATCGACGTGCTGAAGAGCACCGAGCGCCCCAAGGCCTGGCACCGCACGCCCGACGGTTACGACACCACGCGCGTCGGCCTCGAAGCGGAGCGATTAGACGCGGTCCCGCCGGCGATCGCCCGCGACTTCCGCGCCCGGCGTCTTTACTTCGACACGACGCTCGACGGCAAAAGCGCCGCCGGCCACACCTTCGGCGATAAGCTGAGCGACGAAGAACGAAAAGCCGTCGTCGAGTATCTGAAGACGCTCTAGGGAACGCCCTTCGTGGCGCTGCGTCTTTGAGGTGAAGTCATCGCGCCGATCGCGCATACTAGCCCCGCCGCGCAAGCAAGGGGACATTCAGCCCGCGCAACTTTCGGAGCGACGCAAAATGACGTCCACGCCTTCGAACTTCGTCCTGCGATGTTCGGCAATCTCCCCGTGTCCCCTTGCTTGCGCGGCGGGGCTAGTATGGCGCTGCGGCGCCTTCGTATTGGCCCTCGCCTTTTGCGCCGCGACATCGCTCGCGGCCGAACCTTCGGCCCCCGTCGTCGTCGGCACCTTTCCGGAAAACGAGGCCGACGTCGTGCGTTTGGCCAACGGCACTTTGAAAATCTTCTACAACCAGCGGGGCGAATACGTCGGTTCCCTGACGTCGCAGGACGACGGCCGCACCTGGAGCGCGCCGCAAAAGGAATTCGCCGTCAGCGGCGAGACGGCCCACGCGATGCAGGTCTTGCTCGATCGGCGCGGCGAGTTGCAGGTCTACTGGCTCGGCATCCGCCGCGGCGGCCGGAAGCTCGGCGTCGATTACTTTTTAGACTTGTGGCAAGCGACGACGCGCGACGGCGGCCGATCTTGGAACGAGCCGCGCCGCGTGCACGAAGGTGCGATCGGCGCACTGCGCGGGATCGTGCAAACGCAGACCGGCCGGATCGTGATTCCATTTTCGACGGCCCATCCCAAGCGGAAGGCCGGCCCGCCGATCGGCTATTTTTACACGACGGCCGTCTACAGCGACGACGACGGACAAACGTGGCAGACGTCGCCGTCGCAACTCACGGCGACATGTTTTGAAGGTTACAACGGCGGCAACTACGGTGCGGTCGAGCCGACGATCGTCGAGCGCCAAGACGGCACGCTCTGGATGCTGATCCGCACGCAGACCGGCCGGATGTACGAGTCGTCGTCGGCCGACGGTCGCGAATGGAGCGAGGCGAAGCCGTCGGGCCTGTACGGTTCCAACTCGCCCGCGATGCTCCGCCGCCTCGACGACGGCCGGCTGCTCGTCTGCTGGAATAACGCCCAGGTTCCGCCGCGCCACGAGGGACAAGGCGTCTACGGCGGACGCGACGCGCTGCACGCGGCGATCAGCGACGACGACGGCAAGACTTGGCGCGGCGCGCGCGAAGTTTACCGTGACCCGACGCGGCACGGCCAAGGCGTCGAACTCCGCAACGACCGGGGCACCGCCTACCCCGACGCCGTGCAAACGAAAGACGGCGCGATCGTGCTCGTCACCGGCCAAGGGGAAGGCCGCCGCGCGATCATCCGCTTCCGCCCCGAGTGGCTCTTGGAAACAACGCAAACCGACGACTTCTCGCGGGGCCTAGAACAATGGCACGCCCAGCAGGAAGTCGGCCCGGCCCAACGCTTCTTCCGCAAACGGCGCGAAGGAGCGCAACTCATCCCGCATCCCGACGATCCTAAACGACAGGTGCTCTCGATCGGCAAGCGCGACGCAGAACCGCCGGCGGGAGCGGTGTGGAATTTTCCGCAAACGGCGAACGGGGAACTTACTTTGCGTGTGCGAGCCGGAGCCGACTTCCAAGAAGCAACTCTCGGGCTCACTGATCGGCTCTTTCTGCCCACGGATGAGTCGTACAAAGGCGCCGCGAGCTTCGGCATTCAGTTAGCGACTAGGATGGTTCCGCAAAAGGGAATTCAGAGTTTGGCTTTAACGCCACATAATTGGCACGAATTGAAGTTCGCGTGGAGCAATGAAGGGCGATGGCAACTTCTTATTGAACTCGACGGCAAGAAAATGTCGGGACTGGAGAACTCGAACTTGAACCTGGACGATCTGGAGTTCGGATACTTGTACATTCGTTCTAACGCCGACAATGTTGACCGGCTGGGCCTACTTGTCGAGCGTGTCGAATTTCGCGATACGTCGAACTAGCACCTTCTCCCGCCGGGAGAAGGTGCGGCGAAGCCGCGGATGAGGGTGACGTCAAACGACCAACGGCACCGATTTCTGTTCGGCGAATCACCAACGGCGCCGACCTTAGCCCCCGGTTCTTCAAACCGGGGGCAAACGATATTGCGAGTCTGAAAACGTCGATTCTATGAGTTGACGCACATTGCCCCCGGTTTGAAGAGCCAGGGGCTAAAGTACGCACCTACAGCGGGAACAGCCACGGCACCAGCAGGACCGTGAGCGCCAGCACCAAGAGCGTCAGCGGGACGCCGAGCTTTACGAAATCGCCGAATTTGTAGCGGCCCGGGCCCATCACGAGCATGTTCACCGGCGAGGAGATCGGCGCCATGAAGGCCGCCGAGGCCGCGATCGCTACGGTCATCGCAAACGGCTGCGGCGCCGCGCCCAACTGCTTCGCCAAGCTGATCGCCACCGGCGCCATCAAGGCAGCCGTCGCCGTGTTGGAAATGAACAGCCCGATCAATGACGTCAGCAAAAACAAGCCCGCCAGCATCGCTCGCGGGCCCATCTCGCCGAACTGCCGCGCCAGCGCGGCCGAAGCCAGTTCGACGCCGCCGGAGCGTTCCAAGGCCGTCGCCAGCGGAATCATCGCGGCGATCAGCACCAGGCTCGGCCAGTGAATCGACTTGTATGCGCTCTCCATATCGATGCAGCGTGTCCAGCCGAGCAACAAGCACGTGACGAGCGCGGCGACGACATTCGGCACGACGCCGGTGATCATCAGCCCGACCATCAGGATCAAGCAGAGCACGGCGTGCGGCGCTCGCTTGTGTGCCGGGGCGACTTGCTCGACTTCGGCCGGCAGCGTGAGCACGAGCAACTCGCCGGACTTGGCCTGCAGCCCCCGGATCGCCTTCCAAGGGCCGATCGCCAGCAGGACGTCTCCCATCTTCAGCTTCTCGTCGACAAGCGTCTCGCGCACACGTTTGGAGCCGCGACGGATGCCGAGCACGTGCAGATGATGGCGCGTGCGAAATCCGCTTTCCGTCAGGTTCTTGCCGATCAGCGGCGACTCCGGCGGCACGAGCAGTTCGGCCATGCCGAGTTCGCGCGAGCGGTGATCGAGCGAACCGCCGCGCAAGCTCAGCGGCACGGCCGCGAAATCGGCGATGAACTTTTCCAAGTCGGCCGCCGGCCCGTGGGTGCTCGCGAAGAGAATGTCGTTGGAGTGCAGTCGGGTATGAGCCGTCGGGTGGAGCGTGTCGCTGTGAAATCGCGACCGTCGCTCGATCGCGACGAGGTTTACGCCGTAGCGTCCGCGGAGGTCGAGTTCTCTCAACTCCTTCCCGACCAGCGGCGAAACCAGCGCGACCCGAAACCGCGAGACTTGCTCTTCAAGGCCGTAATCTTGGATGAGCCGGCGCATGGTGGGCCGCGCATTGCCTTCCGTCTTGTCCGTCGTGCCGTTCAAGAAGCGGCGGGCGAGAAGCATATAACCGACGCCGACGACGAGCACCGCGGCGCCGATCGGCGTGAAGCTCAGAAAGCGGAAGCCGGCGTAACCTTCGCGCTCGAGCACGGCGTCGACGATCATGTTCGGCGGCGTGGCGACGAGCGTGAGCATGCCGCTGATGAGACCCGCGAAGCCCAGCGGCATCATCAGCTTGCTCGGAGCGATGCCGAGCTGCGCGGTGATCCGCAGCACGATCGGAATGAAGATGGCGACGATGCCGGTGCTGCTCATGAACGCCCCCATCAGGGCCACGGACACCATGAGCGCCGCGAGCAGCCGTGCCTCGCTCCGGCCCGCCAGGTTGATGAGCTTATCCCCGGCCGCGAAGACGACGCCGGTCCGCACCAGCGCCTCGCCGACGACGAAGAGCGCCGCAATCAGGAGCACGTTGGGATCGGCGAACCCGGCCAGAGCTTCCGCAGTGTTCAAGAGCCCGAGCGTCGGCAGGGCGACGATGACGAGCAGGCCGACGGCGTCCATGCGCGGCTTGCCGACGACGAACAGCGTCATGCAGACGCCGAGCAAAATCAGAACCAACGACAAATCCGTCATTCCGCTCGCTTCCGCTCCTCGACTTCGACGACGACGCTCGCCGCCGAAGTTTATCGACGCGGATTGCCGGCCGCGAGATGTCTTCAAAAAGCGGCGTCCGCGCAAGTCAAGGAAAGACTTGGCCACTTCGGGATTTTGCGCCGCGTCAAGCGTGGTTTTTGGCCGGCCGACGTAGGTTGCGCGACTTACGCCGTCGCGTTTTATCGAGTGCGACAAAATCGCCGCCGGCCAAAAGTTTCCTGGAATCGTTTCCTCAATTTGCGACAATACGTGATGCACGATTGCGCCATGGTGAAACGAAGGAGACATGAATGGCCGCCGCACGAACGACAACTTCTCGACGTAACTCGCGCCGACGAATCCGGACTTACGTCGATTTTCCGTTGTGCGCACTCGGACTAAAGTGCGCACTAATTCGATCGGTTTGTGCGCGTCGGAGCGCTTACCAACAGGGGTGCGCACTGATCCCAATAGTTAGTGCGCAGGCCAACGCGAAGTTTCCGGTCGATGCATCGACGCAAGTCGGTGAACGACGGAGCGACTTACGACGATTCGCGACGTCGGCTCCGGCGAGCGGCCGGCGTGAGCCGGCCGGTGACGTTCATGATTGGAAGGCGTTCTTTCGGGACAACTTCACCGGAGCCTTACGGCTCTCGCTCGCCTTGGAAGTTGCCGCCGCTCGCACGGCTTGCCCGGTTTGACATTCGCGCGCACGCCGATACGATAAATTTCGCCGAAGTCTTTGTCCGCCTTGAATTTCAGAGCATTTCAGAAGCCCGACCGGTCGCCCGGCGGGAAGCCCGTTTACGGAGGATTGCCGCAGATGACGCAAATCGAACAAGCCCGCGCCGGCGTGATCACGCCCGAAATGGAATTCGTGGCGAAGCGCGAGGACCTTGCGCCCGAGCTGATTCGCGACGAAGTGGCGATCGGCCGTATGGTGATTCCCGCCAACAAAGTGCACCTGACGAAGCGGCTGGAGCCGATGGCGATCGGCATCGCGGCCAAGTGCAAGATCAACGCCAACATCGGCAACTCGGCCGTGACGAGCGACATCGCCACCGAGCTTGAGAAGCTGCACTACTCAGTGCACTACGGCGCCGACACGGTGATGGACCTCTCGACCGGCAAGAACATCGACGCCATCCGCGCGGCCATCATCGACGCCTCGCCGGTGCCGATCGGCACGGTGCCGATTTACCAAATGCTCGAAGAGCTCGGCGGCAACATCGAAGACATGACGGCCCAACACTTCTTGGACATGGTCGAGCACCAAGCCAAGCAAGGCGTGGACTACATGACCGTTCACGCCGGCGTCCTGTACGAACACCTGCACCTGACGATGAACCGCGTGACGGGCATCGTGAGCCGCGGCGGCTCGCTCATCGCGAAGTGGATGATGGCTCATCGCAAGCAGAACCCGCTCTACGAATGCTTCGACGACTTGTGCGACATCATGCGCGAGTACGACGTGACCTGGAGCCTCGGCGACGGCTTGCGGCCCGGCAGCGTGGCCGACGCCAGCGACGAAGCGCAATTCGCCGAACTCGACGTGCTGGGCGAACTCACGCAACGCGGTTGGGCGCGCGGGACGCAAGTCATGGTCGAAGGGCCGGGCCACGTGCCGATGGACCAGATCGACATGAACGTGAAGCGGCAGATCGAAGTGTGCAAGGGCGCGCCGTTCTACGTGCTGGGCCCGCTCACGACGGACATCGCGCCGGGCTACGATCACATCACCAGCGCCATCGGCGGCGCGATCGCAGGCTGGAGCGGTGCGGCGATGCTCTGCTACGTCACGCCGAAGGAACATCTCGGCTTGCCCGACAAGGAAGACGTCAAGCAAGGAGTGATCGCGTACAAAATCGCGGCCCACGCCGCCGACATCGCCCGGCATCGCAAGGGAGCCCGCGATCGGGACGACGCGCTCTCGCGCGCTCGGTTCTCGTTCGACTGGAACGAGCAATTCCGCTTGGCCCTCGATCCGGAAACGGCCCGGCGGATGCACGACGAGACGCTGCCGCAAGAGACGTTTAAGAGCGCCCACTTCTGCAGCATGTGCGGGCCGAAATACTGCAGCATGAAGATCACGGAAGAGATCCGCGCAATGGCCGAAGAGACGGGGGGCAACATTCCACAACGCGTGGATATCGAAATGCCGGCGGGCACGGCGGGGGCGTGAGCCGGGTAGAAATGCGGAATGCTGAGTGCTGAACGGGAAACATCCTCAAGCATCGTGAGAGCCGAATGACGACGCGAACTTTCACCGCCATCGTGCAGCGCGAGGGAGACGGATACGTGTCGCTCTGTCCGGAACTCGATGTCGCCAGCCAAGGAGATACGATCGAAGAAGCGCGAAGCAACTTGCGCGAGGCGGTGGAACTGTTTCTCGAAACTGCTTCGCCGGAAGAAGTCGCCGGGCGCTTGCATGAAGAATCGTACGGGACGCCGCTGGAGGTGCGCGTTGGCTAAGCTCCGCGTGCTATCTGGAGCGGAAGTTTGCGCGATCTTGGCAGGTTTTGGTTTTCATGAAGTGCGTCGCCGCGGCAGTCACATCGTGATGCAACGGAGCACGGAAGGAAAAACGACGACCGTGCCGGTGCCTGATCATCGCGAACTACGAACCGGCACCTTGCGAGCGAACATTCGGCAGAGCGGTTTGCCGAAAGAGTTGTTTGAGACGGATTGATTGCGGAGCAGTGCTACTCGGCCAAGCGCGTCGGGGCGAGTTCGGTATCGCGCTGCAAATGCTTCGTGCCGAGGAGCCAGAAGATGCCGCTGAGCAGGATGGCGACGCTGACGCCGGCGCCGAAACTGTAGTTCATGTGACCGACGGGGAGTTCGGCGGACTTGGTCGAGTCGTTAAGTAGGCCGATCAGCGAGGGGGAGATGGCGTCGCCGAAGAGGTGAATGACGAGAATGTTGACGGCGAAGGCCGACGCCCGAATCGACGGATGCGTGACGTTGGCTAAGATCGTGTTGGCGGGGCCGGTGTTGAAGAACAAGCAGAACTCGGCGACGAACAGAAGGCCCCACGCATACGGAAAAGGCACGACGAGAAACGCCAGGAACGTCGGCAGCCCGATGAGCATGCCGATGCCCGACACTAGGAAATACGAGCCAGGAAAGCGAGCCCGGAGCTTGTCGCCGAGGAGCCCGCCGGCGAGCGTGGCGACAAGCCCTGAGACGACGGTGATGCCGCCGAACTTGGTTCCGACTTCGGCCAAAGTTCCGGCGCCGCGGTAAACGGAAATGTAGCGCGGCATCCAGAAGGCCAAGCCGCCGAGCGCGAAGGTCATCGCCGTCATGCCGAGCGTGTTGTACACGTATGACGGAGTGCGCAGCAGTATCGCAAGATCGGCAAATGTGGCTTGTCGCGCTTGCCGCACTCGCGGAGGTTCGCGCATGAACAATGCCCACACGGCCAGCAAGATTCCCGGAGGCGCCGAAAGATAGAAGGCCCACCGCCAGCCCCAGCCCTCGAGATCAGCCAAGTGGCCGCCCCAGACGTAGCCGAGCGCACTGCCGACGGGGATGGCCATGTAGAACCAAGCCAGCACGCTGCCTCGGCGTTCGACGGGATAGAGGTCGGAGATGATGGTCGGGGCCGTCGGGCCGTAAGCCGCTTCACCGATGCCGACGAACACGCGCGTGATCAATAGCGCCGTGTAGACTTGCGCGAGGCCCGAGGCGCCCGAGGCCAAGCTCCAGACGAACACGCCGGCGGCGACGATGCGCCAGCGCGAGGTGCGATCGGCGAACCAACCGAACAGCGGCGAGGCGAACATGTAAGAGACAAGAAAGGCCGTCGACAGCAGGCCCATGCGGGCATCGCTGATCGGCGAACCGGCGGCGGCGAACTCGGCGCCGATCTTCACTTCGACGGCGGCGAGCACTTGCCGGTCGACGTAGTTCATCAGGTTGATCAGCAGCAACAGCGCGACCGCCGTTCGCGGATTCGGAAGTGCGGACGGTGCGACGGGAACTGAAGACAAGTACGATGCTCGCCTAACGGATTCGTTAAATGCGCAACGTTGCAGCGGCATTCAAGTTGCAACGGTGTTCGACTTCGCCGCGATTGTAGAGAGGCGTTTGCGGAGCGGCTACGGCGGTTTCACCCGCGGCGCAGCGGCAACATCCTTGAGCGAGCAGGCCCATGCCCAATTCCAAAGGTTCGTGGTTTACCCGGTTTGCAAAGGTCACGGCCCGGGCGGCGGGCCAGCCGACGGCGTTCGCCGGGGCTATGGGGGTCATCGTCCTGTGGGGCATTAGCGGGCCGATTTTCGGCTATAGCGACACCTGGCAACTCGTGATTAACACCAGCACGACGATCGTCACGTTTCTGATGGTGTTTCTCATCCAGAACTCTCAGAATCGCGATAGCGAGGCGGTGCAAATCAAACTCGACGAGTTGATTCGGGCCATCGAGGGAGCCGAGAATGCACTGCTCGATTTGGAAGAGCTTGACGAATGCGAACTCGACGAGATGCGAAAACGCTATCTTGGGTTGGCCGAACAGGCTAGGTCGAAGATCGACGAGAAGAAGGAAAGGCGCGGGGAGTGAGCATGGGTGAGCAGATTTGGGCGACGATCCGTGAAGAACTTTCCGACCTGCGGGACGCGGCCGGGTTTACGCGAGTGCTCGTACGTCTGCTGATCGCGGCCATCTTAGGCGGAGTGCTCGGCTACGAACGGGAGCATAAAGGCAAGGCGGCCGGCTTGCGAACTCACATGCTTGTGGCAATGGGAGCGGCGCTGTTTGTGATGGTGCCGGAACAAGCGGGGGCGACGGATGCCGATATGTCGCGCGTGCTACAAGGGCTCATTACGGGGATCGGCTTCTTGGGGGCCGGGTCGATCGTGAAGGGAGTCAGCGAAAATTCGGTACGCGGCCTCACGACGGCGGCCGGCATCTGGCTCACCGCGGCCATCGGCATGGCGGCGGGGATGGGGCGCGAGCTGACGGCCATTATCAGCACGGCTCTGGCCTGGGTCGTGCTGTCGGTGTTGCCGGGCCCCACGCAGCCCAAATAGCATCGGCTGATCCTTGGCGGCCGCGAACCAGCGGGCGAAAAGGCGGGCGAGCAGCGGGAGATTTTAGAAGTTCGTCGCAGGCTTCGGCAGGTCGATTGACACCAATTGATTCAAACTGCCACTGCGGAAGCCTTCCAGATCGAGCGTGACGAACTTGAACCCGAGCCCGCGGAGATGGTCGACGATTTGCCGACAGAGGTCCGGCTCGGCGAGGCGCGGGATTGCGGCGGCGGGGACTTCGAGCCGTGCCAGATCGCCCTTGTGGTAGCGAACGCGGAGTTCGCGAAGTCCGAGACTTCGCAGAAACTGCTCGGCCCGATCGATCATGGCGACGCGATCCTGGGTGACCTCTTCGCCGTATGCGATGCGGCTGCTCAAGCACGGCGAGGCGGGTTTATCCCAGACGGGCAATTGCCAATGCGCGGCAAGCGCGCGGACGTCGGCTTTCGTAAGCTCGCACTCCAAGAGCGGGCTGCGGACGCGATGCTCACGGGCCGCCGTCATGCCGGGGCGATAGTCGCCGCGGTCGTCGAGGTTGGCCCCGTTGACGATCACGGCATCGGGGTAGTGATCGAGCAACTCTTCGAGACGGGTGTAAAGTTCCGTCTTGCAGTGGTAACAGCGATCGCCGGCGTTGGCCAAGTACGCGGGTTCCGCGAACTCTTGTGTCGCAACTGTTTCGTGGCGAATGCCGATGAGCTGCGCGAGGCGGGCGGCTTCGTCGAGTTCGCCGCTCGCGAGGCTGGAACTTACGCCGGTGACGGCGGTCGCTTGGTCGCCCAGCGCGAGCCGTGCGGCTTTGGCGACGACGGCGCTATCGACACCACCGGAATACGCGACGACCACGCGCCGCAAGCCGGCCAGAAACGACAGAAGCCGATCGCGCTTGGCGGCCACGTCGGGCTGCTGAGCAAGATCGGCTTCCGTCGTAGACATGAAAGTATCCTCCACCGCAATGCCGTGGCGACGCGGTTTTCGGGAGCCCGTTTAACCGAAAAACGGCGGGTACACCGGCTCCGAGGTTGTGTGATCCGTCCGCTTGGTCCGCAGCTCCGAAGAGTACGGGCGTCGGCTATACACGCGGCTCAGAGCGTTCTTCAGGCACCCAACGGACTTCTTATCGGCTCCCCGGAAAAGTGACGTCTCAGCACGAGCATGGCAGAGGACAGGTGAATGATACCGCTGCGCCGCGCGCCGGACAAGAAACATCGGCACCGCTTGAATTCCCCGAACAATTCACGCCAAAAAAACACGGCCCATCGAACCAAAAGATTCGACGGGCCGCAAGATTGTCGCTGCCGGAAGTCGGACGCTATTCCGGGCTGCTATTGTTGCCCTGATCGCGGACGAGCGGTTCCATAGCCTTAGTATTGCGCTCGACGGCCAGGACGACCGTGCGTTGCTCGAGACCGTTGGCACTGGCGGCAACCGCTGGAATGACTTGTCGTGCGTTCGGAAGGCTGTAGCGGACGGTAAACGTGCCGTCGGGGCGGAGCTTGATCGGCTCGTTTTGGAGCGTGACCTTGGCGTCGGGATCCGTCTTGCCGAAGACGATCAGTTCGGCGTCGATTTCGAAGTGGAACGGCTTCTTGCCGGCGAGCAAGCCGTCGACGCCGGGGCCGAAACGCGAAATCAGCGAAGAGCCCATCGGGCGCCGCAGGCGTTCTTCGAAGACTTCTTGCAGTTCGACACTGCCGTTGCCGTCGCCGTTGTAGCCGCCGCTTTGGGCGTAAATGCGTTCGAAGTCGGTGGCGATGTCGGTCCAGTTTTGATCGATGTCGTCCTTGTTGCCGGCTCGCGGCGTGGTGACGACGTTGCTACGTGCCAGGCTGTAGAACCGGCCGCCCGCCGTGACGTAGCCGATATCAACGCGGAAGCTCTTCGGCGGGTCTTGAACGTCGATGTACCAGTTGTTGACGCCGCCGTGGATCTCGATGTCGCGGAGCTTGGTTTCGACGGCGCTCGTGGTGCCGCCGTCGGCGACTTCCATCAAGCGAAGCACCGGCTTCACGGCATGCCATTCCTGACCGAGCGCGGCTTGGGCCCGTTCGACGCCGTTGCGCGAGAGTTCCCAGTGGGCTTGGAGCCAGTACGAATCGCGCACCATGACGACAAGCCGGTCTTTGACGACCTTCTGAATGCCGCGGCCGTTCTTGCCGGCGGCAATTTGCTGCGACAAGTACGCGAGGTCTTTCTTCATCGCCTGCGCCGAGCGAACTTGCTCAATCCTGCGGGTAACTTCCGGATCGCGCGGAGGCTGCGGCTTGGCGGCGCGCTGCGACTGGGGACGAGCCGCACCATTGGCGACGTGACCGTTACCATTGCCGTTGACGCTCCCGTTGGCCGATGGTTTACCGATCGGCTTGGCGGCGGCGATTACGGGCTTGCCGTTGGTTGCAGGCTTGGCAACGGCAACCACATCGACTGCGCCTTTCTTCGAGGCGACGGCGGGCTTGGAAGCCGGGGCGGCGACGCGGGCCGGAGCGGGGGCAACTCGCGCAGGCGCGGCGCTGCGAGTCGCTTCGCGACCTTTCACTTTGTTCGATTTCTGCCGGGCCGCTTTCACGAGCGCCTTAATAAGCTGCTCTTTTCGCATCGAATGCCAACCGGGCACTCCGCGATTCTTGGCCATCTCGGCAAGGTCTTTGGCACTGTAGCTATTCAGAGTGTCGGCGGTCATCAGACGGCGTCTCCCGGACACGAGGCCGCGCATGCTCCCGCCCGCGGCAGGATGCTCTACAACGGCTAATGCCTGAACTGAGTCGTCCCTGACAGAAACGCACTAAGCCGCACTTGGGAACGATCCTCGTTCCGGCAAGTTGGACAGACCGACAAATCGGGGAGATTTGTCTGCCGCCTTACCGACTTAGCACCTGGCCGAATGCCTAAACCGCGCGCTCCGGCGTCCCGCCGAAACGGAGAATAGACGTGCGTCACTCCTCTCCTAGGCAGGACTCGGCGGCTAGCCTTCCCAAGGCGTGCCACAGAGCGGGAGAGAGAAGAAAAGCAGTGGATTTAGCTTAACCAAAAGGGGGTCGAATTGCAACGCGCCTACCGTCTACAACCGCCCAAATTAGGGAAAAGAAGCGTACGGATGGGCTCACAACTGTTCAAATCGATCGCGTTTACCCAGGCGATGAAAGCTTCCACGACACGTGGTCTAAACATCCCGAACTTCAGTTTCGATCGCGCGGGAGCACACCACGCAAACCATGACGAAAAAACAACTTACGAATCCAGGAAAGACTTTGTGAAAAAAAACACGATGTCGAATTGACACCCTGTTTTACCTCCGATAGATTAACCGCCTTAACGCCCAGTAAGGACTGCATGTACCGGTTGCGACACGGATTATGACGGGAATGATCTTTCCGTCTCAGTCTCTCGTCTCCGTCTATTAGCTCTCCTTCTACCGAGCAACACGATCGCGGGTCGTTTGCCGAACCGTCGGCCTTGCCGCTTGCGATCGCGTGCTTGTCGTCTGGTGGTCGCCATGGATTATCGACCGCCGTCGTCTCCGATAGCGGAAGCCATGAATTGGGTGTCGCGGATCATCACCGTGGCACTCATGACGTTGCTGCCGATTCTCGGAGGCCGTTGGCTCGACGGGAAGCGAGCGACGGATCATTGGGGGTTGGTCGGGCTCGCCGTCGGCTTGCTGCTGGGCTTTTATCAGTTGTGGCTCATCGTTCGTGAAGCGAACAAGTCGCAACAGAAGAAGCGCGACGCGGCGAAGTCGATCGAGAAGTCGCCGGACATGCGACGGACCGAGCGCAACGACGTCAAGCCGTGATGATCTGAATAAATTGATGCTGCGAGACGATTGCCGTCTCTCCTCAAACACTAACGAGTCGAGATTCGAAACAGGCGTCGGGCCACTTCGATTCGCGATTCAGAGCGCACTAAAGTGATCGGGCTGATCGGCCTCTATAGCACGTTCGTCGCCGGGCTTTCGCTCGCGGCACGTTGCGCGCTGTTGACGCTGGCCGTGGCGCTAGTGGCCGTGCCCGCTTCGATCATTGCCTGGTCGGAGAACGGGACCGTCACTTTGCAAGCCGAGCTGCTTGCGGCCGTGCTTTGCTGGTCGGTTGGGCTCATCGCTCTGCTCATGGCCCATCGCGGCCGCGGCACGCCTTCGGCCGTGGCTTGGATTCTGGCCGGCGACGGCTTGGCGATGGCCCTGCCGCTTGCCGTGGCGATGGGAATGCAGAAGGCCGGCCATCCCTATATTCAGGCCGGCTTCTTTAAGTGGGTTGTCTTGTTTTTCCTGGCGACGCTGACGGCTCGGACGCTGTTGGTCGCGCCGTTCGTAAACACGGCGGCCCGACCGGCTCGCCGGGGCCCGAAAGCGGAGTCGGCGATCTAGCGTATGGCCAATCCCATCCTGCACATCAAAGACGCCTACTACTTCGAAGTGCCGAAGGCATTGTGGCGCGCCGATTATAAAAGCCTCGAAGAACTGCCGCCGACGCTCGACTTCTTGAAAAAAGAAGTCGCCGATAGTCACGGCCATTTCACGATCGCCGACGTCAATAAAGAACTTTCCGGCAAGATCGTGATTCCGCAACCCTTCGGCCGGCTGCAAAGTTTCTACGCCGCCGAGTCCGGATTCTGCATTTCGAAGTTCATGGTCATCGAATTGATGATCGCCGGGCTGCTGGTGCTGATCTTCTCGCGGCTCGCGCCGAAGATCGCCTCGGGCAAGGCGCCCAAGGGCTATTTCTGGAACATGTTCGAAGCCACGCTCATGTTCGTGCGCGACGGCATCGCCCGGCCGGCGATCGATAGCCACGACGAACACGATCATTCGCACCACACGCCGGGCGACCAACCGCAGGAAGAATACGGCCACGGCCATGTGCATGGCGCCGTGCATCATCACGACGGCGACAAGTTCCTGCCGATTTTGTGGACGATGTTCTTCTTCGTTCTGTTCTGCAATTTGTTTGGCATGCTGCCTTGGCTCGGGGCTCCGACCGGCGCTTTCGGCGTCACGCTGGCCCTGGCCTGTTGTACGTTTGCGACGACTCTGATCGGCGGCACTTTGAAGTTCGGCGTCATCGGCTTCTGGAAGAACCAGGTGCCGAGCATGGACTTGCCGACTCCGATCGCCATCTTTCTCAAGCCGATGATTTTCTTTATCGAAGTTCTCGGTTTGGTCATCAAGCACGGCGTGTTGGCCATTCGTCTTCTAGCGAACATGGTGGCCGGCCACTTGGTGCTGCTATCAATTCTCGGGCTCATTATGGGCGTCGCCACGGCGGGAAATCTGCTCTATGGTTCCGTCTCGATCGCCAGCGTCGTCGGTTCGACGCTCTTGAGTCTGCTCGAACTTTTTGTGTGTTTTCTTCAGGCTTACGTTTTCACGTTCTTGTCGGCGCTGTTCATCGGAGCAGCGACGCACCAACACTAACGCATCATCACTAACAATGGCCCGCTACGGCTCGGATTTTCGCCGAGTCGCGAACGGCCTAGGGTTTACAGTCTGTTTCATCTTCAGGTAGGAGTGTCTTCCGTGAACAAGCTCGCTCAATTCGTTTTGGCTTCGTTGGTCGTGTTGGCTTTCTCGGCCGCTCCGGCCATGGCTCAAGCTCCGGCCGCCGCTCCGTCGGGCGAAGCCGTCGATGCCCCGGTGCCGTTGATCAGCTTTAGCGCCGCTTTCGGTGCCGGCTTGGTCACGCTGGGCGCGGCGATGGGCATCGGCAAGCTCGCTTCGAGCGCCTACGAAAGCATGGCCCGTCAACCGGAAGTCGCCGGCAACATCCAAACGGCGATGATCATCGCGGCCGCTCTTATCGAAGGCTTCACGTTCTTCGCGTTGGTCGTCTGCTTGAACAGCGTCGGCAAGTAGTTGCAGTGCGGCAGCGTCGCAACGTTCGGCTTTTCCGTAAGTTCGATCTTCGGGTATCTCCATGACCTCGCTCGTGCGTCTCGGTTTGTCGGCGGCAATCGTCGCCTTATCGTGTCTTGTCGCTTGTCCGCAAGTCGCTACGGCGGCCGCCGCGGCCGATAGCCACGACGCGCACGACGATCACGGCGCAGGTCATGGCCTCGGCCATGCGGGGGCCAGCGAAGATCCGGGCGAAGTGAAAACCGATCTGGCGATCTTCACGGCAATCGTCTTCCTGTTGCTGGTGATCATCCTCCGCAAGTTTGCGTGGGGGCCGATCGCCGCGGGCTTGGAGAAGCGCGAG
>JAFLCO010000369.1 GCA_017303535.1 Planctomycetota bacterium | reverse complement strand
CGATGAAGGTTCGATAGCGCAAGGATGCGCCGCAGTTTCGGCGACATAGTCCCGCCGCGGAGCCGGCAACGCATGCCCGAATTGAATTCGTCGATCGCCGATCAAGTCGTTGCGGCCTGCAAAGCAGGTTCGGGCGACTTTGCGCAAGCGATCGGCCAAATCCTGGGAGCGCAGCCGACGATTGAAATCGCCGAGCCGACGGCGCTCGACCTCGCGGCAAATTCCGCGGCTTTGGCGGGGCCCGGGCTGGCGGTGATGCTGGCCGTCGGCGATGCGGCGGCCGTCGCCGTGTTGGCCGAGTCGAGCAAGTTGCTCCCCGATTGGTACGCCGCGCCCGACCCGACCGGCGCAAGCAAGCTGGCGACGTTCGCCCAAGAAGCGAGCTTGCTGCTGCTGCCCGACACGCTGATGGCGGAAGAGTTCCGCGCTCAGCGCGTTGAGGATCTCGCCGCCGCGCTGCTTCGCGGCACGCCGGCCGCCGATGCGAAATGCGTCGTTCTGAAACTTTCGCTCGCCGACGGCCGCAGCGGCGAACTTCGCTTGGCGTTTCCATTTCAAACGGCCGCCGAAATCTACAAGGCGGCGGAACCGGTCGACTCAGCGACTGCTTCTGCTCCGGCCGCTGCCGCAACTCCGGTCGAAGCGAAACCGGAAGAGCCCCGCGAGAAGCCGGCCGGCGTGTTGCGCGGAGAGCAAGCGACGCGGGCCGTCGCCGCGGCGCAGGCCAAGCAGCAAGCGGCCGCACGCTCCGCCCACACCCTCAACGACCTGCCGAACTACACGCGCAGCCTGCTTCGCATCCAGGTGCCGGTGATGGTTACGCTGGCTTCGAAGAAGCATCAAGTTTCCACAATTCTCGAAATCGGGCCGGGCACGATTTTGCAATTCAAAAAATCGTGCGACCAGTTGCTGGAACTGGAAGTCAACGGCCATGCGATAGGCGTGGGCGAGGCGGTGAAGGTCGGCGACAAGTTCGGCCTCCGCGTGACTTCATTGACGTTGCCCGGCGAGCGATTTGAATCGCTCGGCAAGGCGTCATAAGCGGCCGATTTCAGCACCTCGTCCCCTGGCCGCAGAGGCCGATTCGGCGGTAAACTGAGACTTCCTGCTGCGCGCGAACCGTCGCCGTCGGGAATTGTCGTACTGGGCGACGAGAACGCCGTCGCCGCTTTCGCACCTTCGAGCCGTCTGATGATTCTGCTGATCGATAACTACGATTCGTTTACGTACAACCTCGTGCAGCGGTTCGGCGAGATCGATCCGAAGCTCGAGCTCGAGGTTCATCGCAACGATCAGATCACGCTCGACGAGATCGCCCGTCGCAAACCGACGCACATCATCGTCTCGCCCGGGCCTTGTACGCCGAAAGAGGCCGGCATTTCGTGCGACGTCATCTCGCGGTTCTACAAGGAGCTGCCGATTCTGGGCGTCTGCCTCGGCCATCAATCAATCGGTCACGCGTTCGGCGCCGACATCGTGCGAGCCAAACGATTGATGCACGGCAAAACCGACATGATCTACCACGACGGCAAGGGCGTATTTGCGGGCATTGAGAGCCCGATGCAAGCGACGCGTTATCACAGCCTCGTCATTCGCCCCGGCACGCTCTCCGACGAATTTGAAATCTGCGCCTGGGCCGACGGACCCGACGGCGAGAAAGAGATCATGGGCGTACGGCACAAAAAGTACCCGCTGCACGGCGTGCAGTTTCATCCGGAGAGTTTTCTGACGCTCCGCGGGACGGAGATGCTGAAATCGTTTTTGACGATGTAGTCATGCTCACCGTCGCCGAAGCATTGCAGAAGGTTCAGGACTGCGTCGCCGCATTGCCGCCGCGGGTTGTGCCGCTTGAGCAAGCGCTGGGTTGTCTGACGGCCGAGTCGATTGCAAGCGACGTCGATTCGCCGCCGTACGACAAGTCGATGGTCGATGGCTATGCGATCCGTTATGCCGATTTGAAAGACGGCGTTGGGGAACTGCGTTTCTTGGAAGAGGTGACGGCCGGCGAACTGCCGACGGTCGAAGTCGTCTCGGGCACGACGACGCGGATCATGACTGGTGCTCCGATGCCTGCCGGGGCCGATGCCGTCGTGATGGTCGAGCGGTCGAAGGAACTGCCGACCGGACACATTCGGCTAGAGGATCCGAAGGCCAAGCCAGGGCAAAACATCGTCCGCCGAGCCGCGGTGATGAGCCGCGGAGATGCGGTATTGCCGGCCGGCAAACTCGTCACGCCGACGGTCGTGGGCCTGCTGGCGGAAGTCGGTTGTGCGGAAGTTCGCGTGGTGCCGCGCCCGCGTGTGGCGGTGCTCGCGACGGGAAACGAACTCGTCGAACCGCGCGAGAAACCGGCGCCGGGGCAGATTCGCAATTCCAACGGTCCGATGCTCGCCGCGCAAGTCATGCGTTCGGGCGCCGAACCGATCGTGCTCGGCATAGCCCGCGACGATCGCGAGTCGCTCCGCACAAAAATCGCCGCCGGTTTGGAGACTGACCTGCTGGTGCTCTCCGGCGGCGTGTCAGCGGGCGTGCTGGATTTGGTGCCGAGCGTCTTGACGGAACTCGGTGTACGCGAAGTGTTTCACAAGATCAGCATGAAGCCGGGTAAGCCGCTGTGGTTTGGCCTGCGCAAAGGGGCCGACGGCCGCATGACGCCGGTGTTTGGACTGCCCGGCAATCCGGTCAGTTCGCTTGTCTGTTTCGAGCTTTTTGTGCGACCGGCGATTGCACAACTTGCCGGTCAGCCGCTGCCCGCCGAGCCGCAATACTTGGCCAAACTCACGGAGCCGTTCACGCATCGCGGCGATCGACCGACGTTTTGGCCGGGGCGCCGCGAACAGCAAACTGCCGGCAGTATCGGCCCATCGGTTCAGCCGCTCCGTTGGCAAGGTTCCGGCGACTTGCGAACGCTGATCGACGCCGATTGCCTGATTTGCTTTCCCGCAGGAGATCGGGCCTACGTCGCCGGTGAAAAAGTCGACGTGCGACCGTTCTGTTAGTCGTCGATTGCATTCCGTCGAGTGGTTGCCGGCATAAGTCCGAGGTCGGCATTTACAGGTGCCGGCGACCGGCGTACCTTTGCCGGCCTATGAGCGCTAAGCAGGCCGAAAACCGGGACGCCGTGAAACAACCTCGCGTAAGCTTCGCTGCGCGGCTGGCGACACCGTGGACACACCCGACGTTACGCGTCGCGCTCGTCGGCTCGTTGCTGCTGATTCTCGCCTTTCCGCTTTTCGATGTTTGGCCGCTGGCTTGGATCGCGCCGGTCCCGTGGCTCTGGTTGGCTCGGCAACGTGAGTTGCTAGGGCAGCGACCGTACTGGGCGCTGTATTTCGCCGGGCTCGTCTTCTGGATGGCCATCGAGTATTGGCTCTGCTTGCCGCATTGGGCGACGAGTTTCGGCTGGCTCACGCTCTGCGCTTATCATGCGCCACTGCCGGTCGTGCTCGTCGGCTTTTCACGCATCGCCCGGCAACGCTTCGGCATCGGCGTGCTGCTGGCCGGGCCTGTGCTCTGGACGGCGTTCGACGAAGCTCGGGCCTATGCCTTCACCGGCTTCAGCATGGGGAGCCTTTCGCATACGCAGTATCGGCAGCCGATCTTGATTCAAACCGCCGACCTATGGGGCGAGTTCGGCGTGACGTTCCTGATGGTGCTGTTCGCGGCCGGTATCGCCGCGGCCCTGCCGACGCGCGACGATCGCCGCCTTCGCGCGATGCCGCTCTTGGCGTCGGTCGCTACGCTCGCATTTATGCTCGGCTACGGCAAGTGGCGGCTCGACGCGCCGCCCGAAACCTTTAAGACCGGGCCAAAGCTTGCGCTCATACAAGGCTCGATCGATAGCGAGTTCAAACACGATCCGACCAAAGTTTGGCGGATCTACGAAGAGTACATGACTCTTTCGCGGCAGGCGTTGGCCGCCGACCCCGAAGTACAACTGGTCGTCTGGCCTGAGACGATGTTTCCCTTTCCGTGGATGATTCTGCGCGACGATGCCCAAGCGCCGCCGGAATGGGAGACCTCGCTTGACGAGATTCGCGAGCGGCAGAACAACTTTCGCAACGCCGTCATCACGACGGCCCGCGATTTGGACAAGCCGCTGCTGTTGGGCATTTCCACGATCATCGTCGAGGTCGACGGCACGCGCGGATACAACTCGGCGCTCTTCGTCGACCGCACGGGACAAGCGGGGGTGCGGTACGACAAGCAACATCGCGTGATCTTCGGCGAGTACGTGCCGCTGGCCGATTGGTTTCCGTTTCTCTACAAACTGACCCCGCTCACCGGCGGCACCGAGGCCGGCGACGCGGCCCAAGTGCTCGAAGTCGGCGGCGCGAAGCTTTCGCCGAGCATCTGCTACGAGACGGCGCTAGCGCGCGTGATCCGTCGGCAAGTGCTTGAGCTTCGAGCCCGCGGCGCGGAACCGGACGTGCTGGTGAACGTCACGAACGACGGCTGGTTTTGGGGTTCGGCCGAGCTGGACCTGCACTTGGCCTGCGGAGTGTTTCGAGCCGTGGAGTTGAGGAAGCCGCTGGTCGTAGCGGCCAACACGGGCTTCTCGGCCGATATTGATAGCGACGGCCGGATCCTCGCCCAGGGCCCTCGGCAGGCCACGGGCTTCATCAACGCCCAAGTGCGGCTCGATCGGCGGCAAAGCGTGTACTTGAACTGGGGCGACTGGCTGGCCGGAGGATGCTTCATTGCGACATGCCTGACCGGTGCCTATGAACTCATGCTTCGTCGGCGAGTTGGACCAAACCCCAACGGGGTTTCATAGCAAAGCCCAGGGTCGCGGTACTACGCGCACCCTGGGGATCTTTGTAAAACCCCTTCAGGGTTTACCGGCGGAGGAATTTAAGGGGCGGGGTTCCCCAGGGTGCGCGGGAATACCGCGACTCTGGGCTCTGTAATGCGACGCCTTCGGCGTGAACATTCGGATCTTAATGCCCTAAACCCCGCAAACGGCCTACGATCAACGCCCTCAATTCGCCATCTTCCCGAAATTCAACGCAATTTGTTGACTCTCACTTTTCGGCGAAGTTATACTCGAAGGGCTAGGTGGAATTCCTATCTCTTTACCTAGTCGTCGGTTCGGTCATTTCAACGGGCGAATTTGCGGGTCGTAGCGATGCTAACGGCCGCGGATGCCGCCTCAGGTCCGGTCTGGGCACTACGTTTCAAGGCATAAGCCTCGGAATAAATCGTCGGCGTTTGTACGAGTTCTATCGAGCGTCGCGGCCTCGTCCCGCACCTCGGTTTGAGGAAGAACCATGAATCTGTTCGGCAAGATTTTGGTCGCGTTGAACCTTGTGATGGCCTTGGTCTTCATGGGGTTCGCCATCGCGGTTTATTCGACGCACACCAACTGGCGCGACGTCGTGCAACGTAAGCCGGAAGACGCCGCGCCGCCGCTCAAGCCCAAGGGCCTCGTCTATCAGGTCGAAGATCTGCTCACGAAGAACGATGCGTTGCTGAAGCAGATTGAAGCGCTCAAGTCGGAAGTCAGCCAAGAGAAGAAGCTCCGCGACGGCCGGCTGGCTCTGCTGGAAACCGAAAAAGAGAAGCTGAAGAAGGACGTCGAAACCAAGACGGCCGAAATTCAGGCGATCACCGAAGACAAGTCGAAGACCACGGCCGCCATCGAGGCGCTGACGACCGAAGTCGGCAAAAAGTCGATGGAACTCGAAGCCCTCTCGGCCGATCTGGAAGCCAAAAAGGGTCAGGCCGAAGACCTACACGATCAGGTCGTGATCAAGACCGGCCAACTCGCCGAACTCGGCGCCACGCTCGCCAAGCTGCAACAACAAGTGAAGGACCTCGTCGCCAAGACGACGCCGTCCGTCAGCACCGTGGCCGCTCCGAAGATCGATGGCTACGTCCGCGCCGCGAATAAAGACATGGTCGAAATCTCGCTCGGCTCCGACGACGGCGTCGCTCGTGGCCAGCAGATGTTCGTCTATCGCCCGGGCACTACGGCCGCCGCGGCCAAGCTGATCGGCCGCATCGAAATTCTGCAGACGACGGCCGACGTTAGCGTCGGCAAGGTCATTCCCGAATACAGCAAAGGCCTCATCGAGAAGGACGACCGTGTCGCAACCCGATTTAACTAGCGGCGGCATTTACGAAGAACGGCCGCGCAGCAATATCTACACGGCCATGCTCGGCATTGCGTTTTTGGCGCTCTGCGCCGCGAGCGCCTTGCTGGCGATGGAACTGCAAGCCTACGACTTCGACGCCAAGGCCGCGACGAAGGTGAGTGTGCCGACGGTTGCCCCGGTGCGCACGCCGGAACCGACGGTTGATGAAACCTCGACCGACGCCGGAC
>JAFLCO010000368.1 GCA_017303535.1 Planctomycetota bacterium | reverse complement strand
GACTACTTCAAACGCTGGGACGCGCTCGACGCCAAGCAAGATGCACTCGACGAGCACAAGGGAGATACGTCGTTCGACCGGCAACGCTTGTGGGAAGCCCAGCAAGCCCTGCGTAACGAAGCCCGACCGTGGCTCGCTCCGATCCAAACGCAACACGACGGCCTGCGCGACGACCTCAACCGCATTGCGCCGCTCAGCCAGCGCGACCAACGCATCCGCCCGGGCATCAAGGAGGCGCTGAAAGACAACGACGTGCTGGTGACCTATCTCAATATTGCCATCGGCTTCTGCTTGATCGTCGGATTGTTCTCGCGTTTGGCGGCGCTCGGCGGCGGTTTGTTCCTGGCGATCGTCGTGGCCGCCACGTGGCAATGGCCCGGCTACTACAACCCGCCGATGCATCCGGCTCAAGGTCACGCGCTGTTCGTGACCAAGGAATTCGTCGAAATGATGGCTTGCTTCGCGCTGGCGGCCTTGCCGACCGGCCGCTGGGGCGGGCTCGATTACTTCATCCACAATATGCTCGTGCGCCCCTTCTTGGTCGAGAAAGACTAGCGAACCATGAACGCTCTGAATCCTCAAGAAAAAGCGGTCGGTAAGTCCAACTTCCACGCGGCGATCGGCAGCGACCTGACGCGCCGCGAGTTTCTCATTCGCAGCATCGCCTCGGGCGCCGTCGGCGCGGCCGGTCTCGGCGCCTTCTACTTCGGCTACACGAAGATGAAGAGCCCGCTGCCGATCGGCATCATCGGCACGGGCGACGAAGGGGGCGTGCTCATCGGCGCGTTGAACCCGGACTACGTCGACGTAGTTGGAATCAGCGATATTCGCCCGTACAACGTGCACCGCGCCTTCCACGGCGACCAAAGCACGCCGACCGCGCAAGCCGCACGGCCGGGGCTCATGGCGAAGTACGACTTCAAGAGCGAAGATGCCGCCAAGAAGCACGTGAAGGTTTACGCCGACTACAAAGAGCTGATCGCCGACAAGAACATCAAGGGCGTGATCATCGCGCTGCCGTTGCACCTGCACGATAGCGTGGCGATCGAGTGCCTGAACGCCGGCAAGCACGTGCTGACCGAAAAGCTGATGGCCCAAACGGTCGGCCGCTGCAAGAGCATGGGCCGCGTGGCCAACCAAAAGAAGCTGCACCTAGCGACCGGTCACCAACGGCACTACAGCGTGCTGTACGACAACGCCGTCGACGTCATTAAACGCGGCCTGATCGGCGACATCCACCACATTCGCGCCCAGTGGCACCGCGGCAACCTGCCCGGTCGCGATAGCTGGCAACCGCCGATGCCCAGCGACAAGATGGGCGAAGAACTCGCCAAGGCCAAGGCCGACTTGAAGAACGCGTCGGGCGCGGCCGTCGAAGCGCTGCAAAAGAAGGTCTCGCAGCTTGAACTATGGATGATGGACGCCAAGGTCGACGCCTCGAAGCACGGCTACCAGCCCAAAACCATCCCGGGCATGGGCTCGCTCAAGCCTTACGAAGTGACGCCGCTGGAAGAACTGATCCGCTGGCGGTTGTGGGCTCGTACCGGCGGCGGCCTCATGGCAGAACTCGGCAGCCATCAACTCGACGCCGCGGGCATCTTCTGCAGTGCGCAACGTAAAGACGGCCGCAAGGCCCGGCCGCTGAGCGTTTCGGCCGTCGGCGTGCGAAGCCTGTTTGCGAACGACCGCGAAGTCGACGATCACGTCCACTGCAACTACGAGTTCCCCGCGCCGGAGTACAACCAGCACGACGAAGCTCTGAAGCAAAAGAAGATCATCGTTTCGTACAGCTCCATCAACGGCAACGTCTGGGGCGGCTACGGTGAAGTGGTGATGGGTACCAAGGGGACGATCATCCTCGAGACCGAGCAAGACTATTACCTCTACCCAACGGCCGGCACGGCGACGTTCGTCGACGTCGTGAAGAAAGACGGCGGCGCGGTGCTCGACACCACGAGCAGCGCCCCGCCTTCCGCGGCGGCCGGCGAAAAGGGACTCGGCGCCGGCGGCGCACCGGTCAGCCGCGGCTACCGTGAAGAGATCGAACATTGGGCCTGGTGCATCGAGAACAACCCCGACGCGAGCGACACCGATCCGAAGATGCGCCCGAAGTGCCATCCGGAAGTCGCGATGGCCGACGCGATCATCGCCCTGACGACGAACATCGCGATCCGCGATCAAAAGCGGATCGAGTTCAAAGACTCGTGGTTCGACATCAACAACGACGAGACGCCGGAGGGCGAAAAGCCCACTGTTAAAGCATAGCGATTCGCGCAGCGAACCGTTCCGCACTGTTTAACCGCATTGCTTGCGATGCGCGTACTCGCCGAACAATCGAACGACCCCCGTTTAGCCGCATCGCTTGCGATGCGCGTATTCGCAGAGAGGAACAAGTCGCATGTCGCAATGGCCGATCGGAGTATTCGCCAGCGTCGATGCCGGGCTCGGCGTCCAACTTGAAGTCGCTCGCGAGCTCGGCGTGCCGACGATTCAGCTGCACGCGCCGCACGCCGGCAGCCGCACGCCCGAGAAGGCTCAAGCGTTTTTGGCCAAGCTGAAGGAATATGGCCTCACGCTGACCGTGGTCTTCGGCGGCTTCGAAGGCGAGAGCTACGCCGACATCCCGACGGTCGTCCGTACGGTCGGCCTCGTGCCGCCGGAAACCCGCGCCGCGCGTTTGCAGGAGATGAAAGAAATCTCCGATTTCGCCAAGCTGCTCGGCTGCAAAGCCGTCGGCCTGCACATTGGTTTCGTCCCGCATGACGTGACGACCGCCGCATTCAAAGACATCGTTGCCGTCACGCAAGACCTTTGCGACTACGTCAAGAAGAACGGGCAGGCCGTGCACCTCGAGACTGGTCAAGAAACGGCCGATGGTCTGTTGGCGTTCATCGGCGCGGTCGGCCGCGACAACCTGTTCGTCAACTTCGATCCGGCCAACATGATCCTTTACGGCTCAGGCGAACCGATCGCGGCCTTGCGGCAGGTCGGCAAGTATGTGCGCAGCGTTCACTGCAAAGACGGCACCTGGGCCAAGCGGCCCGGCCAAGAATGGGGCTGCGAAGTCCCGCTGGGCCAAGGGGACGTCGGCATGTACAACTATCTGAAGACGCTCAAGGAAATCGGCTACGAAGGCCCGCTCACGATCGAGCGCGAAATTCCGCAAGAGCCCGAGCGTCAGAAGTCAGAAATCGGACATGCCGTCCGACTTCTGACTGAGCTACGAGAAAAACTGCTTTAGTCGCCGGCATTTAACCGCGGAGCTCGTCTCCGCGCTTCCGCTCGCTGCAAACTCATTTCGCCGCCAACAAAAAATCGCGAATCAACAATGCCCAAGTTCAACACGTCGGTCCCCCACTCCCTCGGCCGCGAAAAGGCGAAGACCTCGCTCAAGAGCTTCTTCGAAAAGGCCAAGGAGTTCGGCTCGAAAGACGCCACCGACGTGACGGAAGATTGGAGCAAGTGGGATTCGGACTCGGCCCTCTCTTTCTCCTTCAAGACGTTCGGCATCGCCATCAAGGGCCTGATCACCGTCTTGGAAGACAAAGTGACGATCGACGGCGAAATCCCCTTCGCCGCGATGATGTTCAAAGGCAAGATCGAAGAAGGCTTCCGCGAAAAAATCGGCAAAGCGATCGCCTAGCGATCAAGCGTCGCGAACTCCAATCATGTTCGCGCCGCCCGCCGCCCATTTAGCCGCGGAGCTCGCCTCCGCGCTTCTGCTTTCTTGTCGCCGGCGTAGTCTCAGCCGGCGTCGTTATTTATTCGGCCCAAACGTAATCCGTGCCACGATCTCCGGTTTCTCGCTGCCGTCGAGCGGCGCCCGTACGTCGACGCTCGCCTGGTAATCCGGCACGCGAAACGCCTGATGGCGATAGGCCGTCGCAGTCGGCGGCGGTTGTAAGAGCGCACATCCGGTCAGCGGCAACATGGTCATAGCGACCACGATCGCGGCCGCCATTTTCAATGTCCGGGCGGCAACGGCGCTGCCGGCAAACAAGTTCTTCGAGCGCATCGGAATAGTCCCCCAATTCCGACGTTCCCTGTCTCCTCCGTGAAAGGCCCGCCTCGTCATGAGGACGTGCCGTAGTTTCGTACCTATCAAGCCTACGGCAACTCGCGCACCAAGGTTCGACATGCCGAACATTTGGTAAACTTTACCGCCGCCGGCATCGCTGAGACTGCGACGACGGCGACGATCGGGTAGCCCGGCTTGCTCGCCAAGCCGGACCAACGCCGAAGGCGTTGCATAACAAAGCCCAGGGTCGCGATACGCCGCGCACCCTGGGTTGACGTTGCCCCAATATTTTCTCGCAACCCTGTAAGGGTTGCACAGTCGAATCGCGACAGGCGAAGTTGTAGAACACCTCCGGCGTTCCGGATATTTGTAGTGCGGTCCGCAAACCCACAGGGTGCGCTGCGCGACCCTGGGCTTTGCTGTGAAACCGCGTTGCGGTTTTCGGGTTTGTCGCGGCCCACGAATCGGGCAGGCTGCCCCGAAACGCGACGCTCGCCCGCCAAAGGCCCTGCAAAGTGAATTCTGTTTTCTCTTTGGCTGTCCCGCCCGGGCTGAGGGAGTTTCGGTTCGCCAAACTGCCGCACCTGCTGCTTCTCGGCGATTCAAGCTGGTTTTCACGGAAGTTGCCGCTGACTCACGAAGAACGAACATCCCGCGGCGCGATCTTTGCGATCCCTGTGCATTCACATTGACCACTCGTCGCGCATCGGCCGAGGCTTCTACTCCCGCACCGGCCGCGGCGCGGCGGCGGTCCTTGCGTCTGACCGGGCCTCGCGCTCGGCCGTCATTCTCGTCGCCGGGTTCCCGGAGGCGCGGCCGAGCCGACCGGAACCCAAAAGCCTTCAACGACGAAGGCCAACTTTGCGAAGGAGCGATTTATGCTCGGCTATCTCATCGACATGGACGGCGTCATCTACCGCGGCGGGCACCTGATTCCCGGAGCCGACCGCTTCATCCGCGGCCTGCGCGACGCGGATATACCCTTCCTGTTTCTCACCAACAACAGCCAACGCACGCGGCGTGACGTCGCCGTGAAGCTCGGCCGGCTCGGCATCGACGTCGAAGAAGAACACGTCTTCACCTGCGCCATGGCTACTGCCCGTTACTTGGCGCGGCAGAAGCCCGGCGGCACGGCGTTCGTCATCGGCGAAGGCGGGCTGCTCACGGCCTTGCACCAAAACGGCTTTTCCATCGTCGACAAAGACCCGGACTACGTCGTTGTCGGCGAAGGACGCACGCTCAATTTCGAACTCGCCGAAGCTGCGATGGGAATGATCCTCGGCGGCGCGCGGCTGATCGCCACGAACATGGACCCTAATTGCCCGACGCAACACGGCTCGCGACCCGGCTGCGGCGCGATCGTGGCGATGCTCGAAGCGGCGGCCGGCGTGAAGGCGTTTAGCGTCGGCAAGCCGAGCCCCGTCATGCTCCGCGCGGCCCGCAAGGAACTGGGGCTATCGACGGACCAGACGATCGTGATCGGCGACACGATGGAGACTGACATCCTCGGCGGCGTGCAACTCGGCTACAAAACGATCCTGGTTCTGAGCGGCGGCACGCGACGCGAAGACTTGGCCCGCTACGCCTTCGGCCCGGATCGCGTGGTCGACTCGATCGCTTCGCTCGACCCAAGCGAACTGGAACGGGAGTTGGCGGCCGATGTGCTACTGGAAGCGGCCCGGTAGTCGTAGCGCGAAATTGTGCGAAGCGAGCGGCGGGGTTTATCCCCGCCGTCTGGGAATTTTGATGTGGCACTAAATAGCAGACGGCGGGGATAAACCCCGCCGCTCGCTTGTTATGACTCCGCGAGTTGACCACGGGCCGGGCGGTTATTCTAATCGCGGCCGACCACAGTGAAACACTCCGCGGAGCCGCAGCATGGCCAAGAAGAAACAAGACGCGAAAAACGTTAAAGACGCCAAGAAGTCGAAGAAGCTCGCCAAGGCCGAGAAGAAATTGTCGCACGAGCGGATCGTGCTGCGAACGGGCGAAGCGCTCGTCGAGGCCGACGAAGCTTGGTCGGCAGCGGAACCGGAAGTGATCATCGGCGAACTCGACGGCCCGGTCGGCTACGCCTTAGCGAACTTGATGGGGAACCAAATCAAGGGGCACACCAAGGTGTTCGCCATCTTGAATTCCGACGTTCAAGTGCGGCCGGCCACGGTGATGGTCTCGAAGGTCACCGTCTCCAGCGAGAAGTACACGAACATTCTCATGGGCACGGTGCAAGCCGCGGTGGCTCACGGCGTGCTCGACGCCGTCCGGGCCGGCGACATTCCGAAGTCGAAAGCCAACGACCTCGGGATCATC
>JAFLCO010000367.1 GCA_017303535.1 Planctomycetota bacterium | reverse complement strand
GTAGAACGGTCGACTCGGCGCACAGCCCGTGACGAACACGGAGAGCGTGGTGACGAGCACCATCAGAGTTCGAGCTTGCCGTTTCATGGGAGGGTCGCATCCTTGCTGAGACGAGTAACGACGGCGAACGGCGGCGACGCATGATGCGTGACAACCGTTCGTACTTGTTTCACCACAGTCGTTTGGCGACGGTAATTCCGTACCGACGCGCGCCCCCCGGCACGAAATGCGGCAGGGTAGTTATCGGAAGGGCCGCCGGAAAACTTGGGGCAATCGATACAACCGGCAAAGTTTTCCAAGTGGTGGCGACCGGCAAGACCCCCTCAAACAGCCCAATCCAACGGATACACGGTCGGCAGCGACGGAACTGACGGCAGCGCCGGCTACGCAGGCGGAAACAAAAAAAGACGCACCCGATTAGGATGCGCCTTTCAGTGGATATCCAACTTAGAGCGGTCGTGCGAGCTACGAGGCACTCGCTTGTGCGCTGCTCGACTTATCGAACTCGGCCTTATCTGCCGCTGCTCGCTGGGCGGCTTGTTGAAGTTGGGCAGCCGCTTCGGCGGCTAACTTTGCGGCCTCCGCCTTTTCTTGGGCCGATTTCGCGGCGGCGGCTTGGGCAACCTGGGCCTTGCCGACGGCCTCCTGCAACGGCTTAACCTGCGGCTGCAGAGTCTTGAACGCTGCGACGGCGTCGGCCATCGCTTTACGGTGAGCTTCGAGATCCGTGCTGGCTTTCGCGGCGGTCTGTTCGGCCATGGCGAGCGCCGTCGAGAATTCTTTAGATTTGGACTGAGCGGTGGATAGCGCCTGGGCGGCTTCCGCGGTAGCGGCCGTTTTGGCAGCGAGGTCTGCCTTCGCGGCTTCAAGCTTCTTCTGAGCGGCCGAAGTGCCGGCGTCGTTCTTGGCCGCCTGTTGTTTGGCGACTTCCGCCTCCAACGTTTTCACGGCGGCGGTTGCGGCCGTGACGGCGTCGGCCTTTTGCTTGGCCGTCATCGCGGCGCGGCCTTCGGCCGTCTTGGCATCATTGGCAAGTCGGCGAGCTTTGCCAACCGCTTCTTGAGCATCACGCTGGAGCTTCTGCTTGTTCGGCGTTTCTTTTTCCAATTGCGGACGCAGCGCCTCGAGTCGCTTCACTTCGTTGGCCGTGTCTGCGGCTTTCTTGGCGGCTGCTTGAGCGGCTGCTGCGGCAGCGTCAGCCGTTTGCTTGGCGGCGGCGGCCGCATCGGCGGCGGCCTTCGCGGCCTTATCGGCATCGGCCGCTTGTTGAGCGGCATAGACGACGAGCTGATCCAGCGGCAGCGGATTGAGCATCAACTTGCCGATGGTCTTCCCCGTCGCTGCGTCGAAGATCCGTCCTTCGCCGGTCCAATCGCCCGCGACGACGCGCTTGCCGTCGTGCGTCAGCACCGCGTCCATAACCATGTCGGGCATGGCTTCGCTCTTGGCGAGTTCCTTGCCGTCGATGTTCCAAACCTTGCAGATTTTGTCGCGTCCGGAGGTGACGAGCGTACCCGTCGAAGCAAATTCGACCGAAAGCGAACCGCCGGCGTTAGCCGCCCAAGTCTTTACTTGTTTTCCGTTCTCCATTTCCCAGAGCCGAATCGAACCGTCTTCGCTGACGCTGGCCAGCAGGTTCGAATCGCTCCGCCAGCTCACGTCGGTGATCATGCCGGTGTGGCCGGTGAGGTTCTGGTATTCGCGGCCTCCCTCGGATTCCCAAATTAAAAGGCCGGCACTGCGATCTGCCGTGGCCAAGAGTACGCCGTCGGGGCTGAACTCCAGCGCCGTGATCCAATCCGTATGCTTCTTCATTTCGTACTCGAGTGAGCCGTCGGCCACGCTGTAAACGCGGACCATTTTCTTCGGCCCGCCCAAAGCGACGCGGGATAAATCGCTGCTGACGTCGGCGGCCAGCACGACGTCGAGTTCGTCACCGATTTCCGTGATCCGCTCTCCGGACTTCACGTTATAGAGTACGACCTTTCCGGAAGAACCGCCGCGGCCGCCGCCTGCCAGGAGAACCGACCCGTCACGGCTAAACTTCAAGATGTGAGGCACGCCCTCCGGGTAAGCGAGGATCGTGAGCAATTCGCCGGTGTCGCTATTGTGCAGCATGATCTGCTTTTGGCCGGCGACGGCGACCAGCGGCGCCCAAGGGCTGGCGGCAATTGCAGTCGACGACCCCGCGCGGGATGTCGCGACAAACGGCTGTCGACGGAACTTCTCCGGCATCGCCGGCGGACCATTGGGCTTATTGCCGGCGGTGGTCACAAGCTCCAAGCTGACCTTCGGCTTGATCTTGGCTTTCGAACCGGAGTTCTCCAGCGCGCCGCCGAGAATCCATTGCTTGATAAGGTCGAGTTTGGCCTGAGCCATCTTGTCCTGATTCGGCGGCATTTTGGGATTTTCCAAGTGTGCCACCAATGCATAAAGCCGCGAGCTTTCGACGTCGCCCGCGATAATGCACTCGCCGCCGGCCCCGCCGGCCATCGTGCGTGCGTAAGAATCGAGAGCCAAGTCGCTCTTGGCTTCGTTTTGGTTATGGCACGTAAAGCACGCCTCGCGAAAGATCGGCTGAATGTGCTCGTCGTACGTAATCTTCGGCGCAACCTTCGGATCGGCCGGTTTTTCATCGGCGGCATAAGCGAAGGGCCCGGTCGAGAGCAACGCGACGACGGCGAATAGAGACGTGCGCATGGCGATGTGGCTTAGCTGGGTTCGGAAGGCGGGATGACAAGCGGGAACAGATCGGACTTAGTGCTCAGCGGACGCATCAGGCTTAGTGATTGAATACGAACTCACGCGAGTTCAGCACGGCCCAGAAGATGTCGTTCAGCACCTTGGCTTGCTCCGGCTTTTCGGCCGGCATCAAGGCCACGAGCTTGGCGGTTTCCTCGGCCGTCGGCTTGCGCGTGAGAGCGCGAATGTAGATCTTTTCAATGATCTGCTGCGGTGTCAGCGATTCCTTGAGCCAGCGGTTGATCAGACCGCCTTGAGCAATCTTCCCTTCCACGGTCGGACCGTTGAGCAAGTGGAGCGACTGCGAAAGCGACGGATCAGTCTTTACGTCGGCCGCGCATACGGTGAGCCGCGGTGAACGGCCGAAAGTGTCCAGGAAGTAGCTCGACGTATTGCCGTCGGCAATTTGTACGGCCCGAGCGCCGAGCGGCAGACGCTGGAACTTGTCCTTCGTTTCCGTCACTTGCGTGATGATGTCGAGCAGGCTTTCGGCCCGCACGCGGCGAACGTTGGAATGCGAGAAGTTCTTGTCGTCGGTCGCATTGCTTTCGTTGCGGGTTCCGGCACGTTGGTAAGTGCTGGAATTACAAACGTCGCGAACAAGGCCGCGAAGATCGTATTTGTATTCGACGAGCTTCTTGCCCATCGCTTCCAGCAATTGCGGGTTCGTGGCCGGGTTGCTGATGCGCACGTCGTCGACCGGTTCGATGATGCCCATTCCGAAGAAGTGGTCCCAAACTCGGTTAGCGATATTTGTGGCGAAGTACGGGTTGTCGCCCGAAGTGAGCCACTTGGCCAAGATGGCGCGGCGATCTTCGCCCGGCTTGATTTCCGGAGCGACGCCGCCAAGGAATTTCGGCGCGGCCCGTTGTTTCGTGACGGGATTCGAGGTTTCGCCGCCGGCTCGGTTGTAGACGACGATGTCGCGATAGTCTTCCGTTTGTTTACGGCCCACTTGCGCGAAGAACGCCGCAAAGCTGTAGTAGTCGTCCATCGTCCAGCGATCGAACGGATGGTTATGGCACTGTGCGCATTGCGTGCGGATGCCGAAGAAAACTTGGGCCGTATTCTCGGCCGTCTTCAGCAGATCGCGTTCGACTTGGTAGAAGTTCACGGCCGGCGTGCTGAACGCGCTGCCACTTGAAGCGAGTAGGTCCTGTACCATCTTATCGAGCGGGACATTGTCGGCGATTTGCTTGGTGAGCCAATCGCTGTAGGCCAGGGCCGCCTTGGTGCTGACTTGGTTCTGCTGCGTGCGGACCATGAGGATCTCGGCCCACTTCATAGCCCAGATTTCCGAGAACTCTTTGCGTTCGAGCAGCTTGTCGATCAACTTGGCACGCTTATTCGCGTCCTTGTCGTTGATGAAAGATTGGTACTCCTCCTCGGTCGGCAGCACGCCCGCGACGTCGAGCGTGACGCGGCGGAGGAAGATTTCGTCGGAGCAGAGTTCGCTTGGGATGATGCGCAGCTTATTGAGCTTCGCATCGACGAGTTCGTCGATGTAGTTGACCGGCTTACTTTCCGGCTTCGAGTACTTGAGATCCTTCGGAAGCACCAACGCCTGACTGCCGATGGTGTGCGTGTCGTAGCGGGCCATGACGAACGCTTCGCCGCGGTTCGAGGCCGTTACGAGGCCTGCTTCGTTGATCGGGGCCGAGTTGTCGTTGTTCGAGAGGAATACGGCTAAGTGCGTGACGTCGCGATCCGAACCGTCGGCGTAAATCGCGCGGGCGATCATTTGTTGCGTCGCGCCGGAGCCTTCGAGCACGGCGGCCGGCGGGAAGAGTTCGAGCTTTACAACCTTCGGTACTTCCGTGGCATCGAGCGGGGCGCCGTTCTTCAGCCATTCCAACATCGTGAGATAGTATTCGCTCGTGCGATCGAAACGCTTGCCGCCGGTATGCGGCACGGTGCCGTCGTTCTTTTCGAGCAACAAGCTTTCCTCCGGCAACGCTAAGTTGATTCGGCGGTTGCCGTTTTCATGAGTGATTCGCATGTGGTCTCCCTTCGGGTCGTAACCGAAGAGCGACAGCATGAAGCCGTCTTTACCGCGGGCCGCGCCGTGGCAGCTGCCCGTATTGCAGCCCGACCGCATGAAGACCGGCATGACGTCGAGATGGAAGCTAATTGGACGATCGGCGGCGGCGTCTTTCACGACGACCGGAACCTGTGACTTGAATTGGCCGTAAGCGACGTTGAGCGTGGTCGAACCGTCGGCCGTCGGGTAGACGGTTTGCTGGTCGAGCCGCGCGAGTTTGCCGTCGGCCAAGGTTGCCGAGGCTTCCTTCGTGACGTCGAGCGTGACGCCGTCTGCCCGCGTGGCAAGCACGACGAATCGCTGACGATGGCGACATGTGTTGAGGTTGATGTCCGGCGGGAAGACTTCGACCTTTACCATGGCCTTCGGATCGGCAGGCTTCGCATCCACGGGCGACGGTGCGGCGTCGGCCGTCAGCACGGCTCCGCAAACGAGCGCCGAAAAGGCGGTTCCAACACGCAAAGCGAAAGAGAGCTTTCCGTAGGTCTTCACGTCTAAATCCTCAGAGGCGGGAGGCTCTCGCGAGCCGTACAAAACCCAAATTCAAAACCGGAATTCAAACCATCTCACTTCAATCAACGAACGACTACTTCTGCTCGTTACCGGCTTCCGTCTTTTGCTGACGGAGCATCTCCAGTCGGCTCAGCGGCTTCGCGGCGGGCTTGGCCGCGGCGACCGCCGCAGTCGGCTTGGCTCCGGCGGCGGGCTTTTGAGCCGTCGGCTTCGGCGGCAGCGGAGCATCGACCCGAATTTCGCCGGGGCCGAACGTATGAGCGATCGGCTCACCGTTTTGCGTGACGACGAGATTGCAATAGATCGCCTTGTGCCGGCCGGCCGGCGTCTTGCCGGTCGTCTTCACGACGAACGTCGCTTCCGTCGAATCCTTCGTGACTTCGACCGGCTCCGAAGTCGCTTCCGCCGGCAAGCCGACGAGTTGCACCTTGGCCTTGCCGTCGAACTCAACGTTGTTCGTCAGCTGCGCGACGTACGTCAGTTCCTTACCTTGCTCCGTAGCGCCGGCCTTGAACGCGACGTCGAAGAACGGCTGGCCGATCGTCAGTTTCGTGAACGGTGACGCGACTTCCACGCTGCCGTTTCCGACGGTCGCCACGCCCAGCACGATGATCTTAAAGTCTTTCGTTTCGGCGTTGCCGCCGGCCGTGATTTGAATCGTGGCTTCGTCTTTACCTTCTGGGATTTGCGACGAGCCCGAGCTGCTCGTTCCCGGTGGGTTGTAAAGCAGCCGCAGTGCGATCGGCGCTTTGAAATCCTTTTCGCGAATCGCGCGGACTTTGAGTTCCATCGATCCGTTCTTGACGAGCGGAACCTTCGGCTCGATCACTTCGAGCTTGAACGGAAGCTTGTCAATGACGCCGGTCGTGAGCCGCTGGAACGTGTGCGTGAACACGGCCCGATTGTTTTGGCCGCGGACCAACATACTGACTTGCCGAACGTGCCCTTCGACCGGAACCGCCTTCGGGTCCGTCGGCTTGGCGACGACGTCGGCGGCGGTAAAACCGGACGAAGCATTTTCATCGGCCGAGAAC
>JAFLCO010000366.1 GCA_017303535.1 Planctomycetota bacterium | reverse complement strand
CAACAGCAGGTTGATGACGACGCCGGCGAGCGACCCGACAACGAAACTGCGCCGCGCCCGGGCCGCTGAGCCGGCGGAAAAGTAGCGCTGAACCGTCATTTGGTTGCCGACGTGCGTGCAAACATGCCAGACGAACATATTGAGCGCGACCGTGATGATGGTCGACCGAGTGAACGGATCGGCGCTGAACCAGGCCAGAGTTTTTGTGGAACTCTGCGTCACGACGAGGTCGTACCAGTCGGAGGGCGTGCTGCCGGTTTGCAAGGCGACATACACGACGGCCGCGATGGCTCCGCCCAGCATGAGAATCACTTGGACGACGTCGGTCCAAATGACGGCTCGCAGGCCGCCGGCGACCGTGTAAACGGTGGCGACGACGCCGACGGTGAGAATGACGTACGTCAGGGGAATCTCGGAAGCCACGGCCAGGATGCGGCTGGAAACCAGCACGATGAAGCCCATCCACGAGACGGCGAGCCAGAGGAATAGGCCGATGCCGAGCCATTTGGCGGAACTGCCGAAGCGGTCGCCGAGATAGTCGTAGGCCGAGGTGTAACGGAGCTTCGTCAGAAACGGGATGAAGACCAGCCAGACGATCGCCATTTCAAACGGGATGGCGAGCATCTTGCCGATCATGTTCGTCACGCCCGACTTCCAAACCTCGCCCGGCTCGGAAACATACGTCAAGCTCGACATCAGCGTGGCGATGATGCTCAGGCCGACGGCGAACCAGGGAATGCTCCGGCCGGCGAGAAAGTATTCGTCGCTCGTTTTCTGTCGACGCGAGAAGTACGCACCGAGCGAGAGCGTCGCTAAGAGGTAAGCGACGGCGACGGCCTGATCGAGCCGGTGAAGAGCGATGAGCGACAATTCAAGACTCCAAAAGGCGAGCGGGGGCCGTAAGGCCCCCGTTGCGTCCGAATCGTGACTGTGCGTTGTGATTCGAAACGGCCGGCTCACGCCGACCGCTCGCCTTGAACAATTTATTACTTGCTTATCTCGGCCTTCTCCACCGCGTCGCAGGCCGTCTTGTAGATCGCGTTGACGTCGAACTTGCGGTTCGGTTGGGAGTCTTCGCCGATTTGGCGAATGACGATCAGATCCAAGCTGGGCACGATGAGCATGTTGTTGCCGAACTTGCCGAGCGCCGCATAGGCGTCGGTCGGGACGCCGGGGAACTTCTTGCCGGTCGTGTTGTTCCACCAGAGGTAGCCGTACTCGGCGTTGTCTTCCTGCGACGGCTTCACCGCCTCGGCGACCCAGGCGCTCGGCACCACTTGTTCGCTCTGCCATTGGCCGTTGCGGAGGAACAGCAGGCCGAACTTCGCCAGCCCTCGCGCCGTGATATGCAGCCCGCTGTATGGCAGGCTGTACTCTTCGTTTTTGTCCCACGTCCAATCACTCTCGCCGATGCCGATCTTGCGGAAGACCTTTTCGTCGAGGATTTCGTCGACCTGCTTGCCCGTGGCTTTCTTCAGCACCGGCGCAAGCAATGCCAGGCCCGTGTTGTTGTAGTCCCAGTGCGAGCCGGGCTGGTGATCCATGGGGGCTTCAAAGAGCGAATAGCTGAACCGCTTTTCCATCGTCGGCAGCTGGGCGTTATTGTGCACGCCGGTGTTCATGCTGATGAGGTGCCGCACGGTCACGTCGCGTTTGCCGTCCGGCATCACGTCGGGCAAAAAGTCGCCGACTTTGGAATCGAGCGAGAGTTTGCCGTCGGCGATGACCAAGCCGGCCGCCGTCGAGGCGAACGACTTCGAGGTGCTGTAGACCAGCAGCTTGGTGTCGGCCGTCGCCCCGTCGAAATACCACTCGCCGACGATCTTGCCGCCACGGATCACGAGCCCGGTTTTCGCCCCGCTGGCCTTGAGGAGTTCGCCGACTTTGGCGACCCCTTCGGCGTTCATTCCGGCGTCGCCCGGTTTGGCGGTCTGCCACTCAGGCACCGGCCAAACGGTTTCGGCGGCCGAGGTTGGTCGAACGGCGACCAGCGCGAGGCCGCAGATCAAAACGAGAGCAGCACGACGCGCGGCGGCGAATAGGGCAAGCGACATGTCCGTAGCTTCCTGGCGAGTTATCGGCGGCCGGAAACGACCGCAACTCGCAAGAGACTAAGACGCCGGAAACCCGATTGCAAGCCGCGGCCGGTTTTCGAGCGGCATGCGAAGGCGCAACAAAAACGGCGGGTGTTACCCCGCCGTATGTCGACGTCGATTTATCTAAAACACGGCGATCGCCGTGGTAACTGATCGATTGCGCTATTTCGCTTTCCGCGGCTTGTCGAACTTGCGGCTGTTGCGTCCTTCAAGCGACGAGCCGGCCGCGGCGGCGGGAGAGGCCAGGTGCTTCCAGCGAGCGACGAGCTGCGAAAGTTGCACGTTCATCCATAGCCCAAACGCTTCGTAATCATCGGCTTCAACGATGACCGCTGGAGCGGCAGGAGTCGAGGTCGGGTCCGACGGGTCGGTCGGAAAGGCTTCGTTGGTGTTCGCGTCGTTGAAGTTCATGGCGGGCCTCCCTATGTCCTTGAGCACGTTTTTGGCGTCGCTCTAAAGGGAACTCTGTTGGGCTTCGGTTTCGGGGTCACCTCGGCTGGATACACTCAGTAGCGATTTCCGTGCCGAAATGTTACCTGTCGTTCTCTATTACGTTAGATGCCCCCCGCGTGTTCAGGTTCACCGGAAAAGTCGCGGAAATCGAAAAAAACGCCCCACGGAAGGATTTACGCCTCCCGCAGGGCTTCGCAGTATCATGTTGCAAATTGACGACGGTCGGGCAATTTCGTGCAGCAGCGCTGCTCAAGCTTATGCCCGATTCACGAGCAATCACTTGCTCGGAGCGCCGTCTTTCTTCGCGGCCGGCTTTTCGACAGCCGCGTCAGTTTTGGCAGGTACCTTGGCAGCCTCGGCTTTCGGCTTATCCGTTTTTTGATTTTCGGCGGCCGGTCGCTCCGACTTCGGCGCGTCGGCCTCCGGGCGTCGACCTTCGGGCCTGCGCTCACCTTCGGGACGTCGTTCCCCGTCAGGACGTCGTTCACCTTCCGGTCGGCCCTCGCCTTCGGGGCGTCGCATTTCGGGACGGCGTCCCTCTTCGGGACGACCTTCTCCGCGTTCTCCGGGGCGACGCTCTCCCGCACCGCGTGACATGCGCTCGGCCATTTGGCGGAGTTCAACTTCGTCGAGTTGCCCGTCACCGCTTTGGTCGATGTTCGCAAAGTTCTCACGCATCCGCTCGGGCACTTCTTCCTTGCTGAGCTTGCCGTCGCCGTTGCGATCTTGCTGCATAAAGTAGCCGACCATCCGCTGCGGATCCGGTTGGAAGCCGCCCGGTTGCGGCCCACCTTCGGGGCGCGGCGGCATGAATTCTCGCTGCGTGAGCTTGCCGTCGCCGTCACGATCAAGCTTCTTCAAGGCTTCCGAGGCTTTGGCGATTTCGTCTTCAGAGAGTTCGCCGTTGCGATCCGCGTCGAGCGCCGCGATCAGCCCGCCGCCCGGCGGCTGCATGCCCGGACCGTTTTGCGGCCCCGGTTGACCAGGTCTTCCTTCGGGATTCGGTCGGCCGGCATTGTCGCCCGGCGGCGGGCTGCCGGGGCCACGAAAACCGCGGCGGAATTCATCCTTCGACGCCGCGCCGTCCTTATCGTCGTCAACTTGTTCGAGCATCCGGCGGAAACCTTCGCGACGTTCTTCGGGCATCTCGTCGGGAGTCAACTTGCCGTCGCCGTTGCGATCGGCCCGGCTGAAGATCTCGTCCGGGTTGAACTGCCGCATCCCCGGCCGACCTTCCGGCCCACCGCCAGGTCCGGCTTCTCCGCGCGGCCGACCTTCGCTGAGCCCTGCCGAAAACTCGGCGGCGTCGAGTTGGCCGTCTTTGTTCTTGTCTTGCGTGTCGACGAGTCGCTCGAAAAGCCGCCGTTGTTCGTCCGAGATTTCGTCTTTGGTGAGCTTGCCGTCGGCGTCGGCATCCAGCTTTTTGAACATCGCCGCATGTTCGGGATTGGCCTTGGGCTCTTCGTCGGCGGCGTACAGGTTGCCAAAGCCGAGCGGCATGGCCAAGGCGGCGGCCAGCGAGGCTCGTCGCAAGTGTTGAAAGGTCGACATAGAAAACTCTCCGACAGATAAGAATGTGAGCGGGTGCGATGCGCCGGCATCGACTGCAGGATCAAACCACTCCGAGGCCGCAAAGTTTCGCAAATAGCCGTATTTGATTGCCCGCGACAGTCAGATGGCGGCGTCGCCGGCAGTGCGCACAAGCCGATATTGAGGCATTTCCCTCGCCTCTCTATACTCTGCGCGCCTCCGCAAAGAATTCTTGCGTCGTCGTGAACCGTCGGCACGGGAGTCCCGTAGGAGGAAGTGTCCGGCGGCGAGGTTCATAGCGGTTCTACCCGAGAGTGAACCATGCCCCGGAGCGACGGACATACCGGCTGCGGAGCCCTGAAGGGTTCTGCAGCGGCGGGCCTCAGAACCTGCCGAAAGTCGGTGTTCGTCACAGGAGTCTTTCGGCAAGGAAGTTTGCAAAGGGCCTCGCGGTCCGGTCGATGAACAGGGCGGAGAAGTTTTCGCGCCTGCCAGTCGAACGGACGTGACACGAAGCGGCGCCGATGCAAATCGGTTGAGTTGAGTCCCGTAGTCGTCCGTTCGGCCTGAGCTGTTTGAACCGCGCGAAGTCGCACCGGCCAAGAATCATTTCTGCCAAGACCTTTTCAGGTCGGCCGGCATCGACGGAGTCGGGCGAGCACCACGCCGACAACCTTTGAGTATCACGCGTCCGCCTAGAGCAAGTTTGCTTGCGATAGCCCGGAGCGAAGCTTTTTCCGATCACGTTACGGCAGTCGTTCGAAACAATTGGTGCGTCGTCTCGCGCGGTGAAGCGTTGCTCGATCCGGCAATGCGAGAGAGAATCACTCGCGGCGACGACCGAAGTTAGGGGAGGTTTGTCATGCAGATTTACGGAGCCGGCGGCGTTTACGGAGTTCAAGGGACCAGCGGTGCGCAGAACTCGCGCCGTTCGGAAGCCCCGCAAGCCGCGAGCCTGCAACCGCAGGATGAGTTGCAACTGTCTTCGACGTCGGCCGCCGGCTACGTCGATCAGGTCAACCAAGTGCCCGACATTCGCCAAGATCGGGTCGCCGCGATTCGTGCCGCCATCGCCGACGGCACGTATGAAACGGCCGACAAGATGGACAAGGCGCTCAGTGCTTTGCTCGACGAAATCGCTTAGTTCAAGCAGTCGCAAGCTTTGAACTCACCGTTTAGCCGCCGAGCTTGCTTGGCGCGTTTGCGGCGAAAAACAAGCGATAACCGTGGATTTCACGCTCCGGGCAAGGGTCGCTCAAAACGAGCTTTGGTGTAGAATTGAGGGAAGGCGGCGCCGGCCGTCTTCCCTTTTTTCGTTCAGGCGCGAAATCCTGGTCGGTCGCGCGTTGATATTGGCCGAAAGTCGTCGTTGGTATGAGCCAAGATTATTCGCTAGGCACCGTCGAAGTCGCCCTGACACCGGTTCAGCGGCTCGAAGAGTATCTGCAGAGCAAAGGGAAGCGGGTCACCCAGCAGCGGCGAATCATCGTCGAGCAGGTGTTTGCCCGACACGAACACTTTGACGCCGACGACCTCTTAGCGCAACTTCGCGACCTTATCGGCCCTAAAAAGGTGAGCCGGCCGACCGTTTATCGCACGCTGACCGAACTCGTCGAAGCGGGCCTTTTGCGGAAGATGACCCTCGGCGGGCGCAGCGTTTATGAACACGACTACGGCTACCCTCAGCATGACCACTTGCATTGCACGAAGTGCGACAAGCTGATCGAGTTTTCGAGTGACGAAGTCAAAAAGATCCGCGACGACGTCGGCCGCGAGCATCAGTTCCGCGTGACCGGCCACCGGTTGATTATCACCGGAGTCTGCAGCGACTGCAGCCGCAGCCGCCGAACCGCCCGCCCGCATGATTTGATTTGAGAGGATGATGAGCCTCGTCGCGTCAACAGCGAGCCGGGAGCGTCAGCGACCGGAGTCTTGAAGCCGATCAAGCGACCGCAGGAGCAGGACCGATGACGAACAACCTCCCACCGGAACTCGCGGCGTTCGTCGACGAAAAGCTCGCGACCGGGAAGTTTGCGACGGCTGACGACGTCGTGGTGGCGTGCGTTCGCGATGCCTACCAGCGCGAACGAGAAGAAGCTGACTTGCAACCGCTGTTGCAAGAAGGTCTCGACGACCTTGAAAAAGGGAACGTCGTCGAGATTAAGTCTGACGAAGAACTCGACGCGTTCTTCGAGGACGTGAAGCGTCGCGGTCGCGAACGCTTCGAGCAATCGCAACGTGCCGCGTCATGAACTCTCCGTTCACGGCGCGAGCGCAACTCGATTTAATCGACAT
>JAFLCO010000365.1 GCA_017303535.1 Planctomycetota bacterium | reverse complement strand
GATGATCTTTGAGCCCTCGTCGCCGTGCAGAAAGGCATGCACACTTGCGGCGATTGTTTCGCCGATCTCGTTGACTTCGCTGAGTTGTTCTACGCTCGCGGCGAGCATCGCATCGATATCGCCGAAGTGTTCCGCCAGGATCACCGCCGTACGCGTACCGACGTGCCGGATCGAGATCGCGTTCAGCAAGCGAGCCAACCCACGCGATTTGCTGGCTTCCACGCCCGCCAATAAGCTCTCGGCGCTCTTCTTTCCCATCCGCTCCAGCTGCATGAGCTGCTCGGCATCGAGACGGTACAAATCGCCGTAGGATTTTACCAAGCCTTCGCCGACAAGTTGATCGACCAGCTTGTCGCCCAGGCCTTCGATGTCCATCGCGTTGCGGCCGGCGAAGTACCGCAGCCGCTCTTTCCACTGTGCCGGGCACTGATAATTCGGGCAGCGGATGTAAACGCCGTCTTCGTCCTTCACAACCGGAGTGCCGCATTCGGGGCACTCCGTCGGAAACGGAAACTTCGGCAGGTCCGCGTCGCGCCGATGAGCTTCGACCCGCACGATGTGCGGAATTACCTTGCCGGCCTTCTCGACGACGACGTAATCGCCGACGCGAATGTCCTTGCGCTCGATCTCCTCGGCATTGTGCAAACTGGCCCGGCTGACCGTGGTGCCGGCCAACTCCACCGGTTCCAAATCAGCGACGGGCGTGATCGCCCCGGTCTTGCCGACCTGAACGCGGATGCCGTTCAGCTTCGTGACGGCTTCGAACTTCTCGAACTTGTAGGCGATCAGCCACCGCGGGCTCTTACTCGTCGCCCCGAGCCGGGCCCGTTGCTCGAAGTTGTTGACCTTCAGCACGAGCCCGTCGATCTCAAATTCCAACTCGTGCAGCCGCTCGATCACGTCTTCGCAGTGCTTCTCGGCTTCGTCGAAGGTTTTGAACACCTCGACCATCGGCGTCGCCGGCAAACCGTAGCCGCCGATCTCCGCGAGAAACTCCATGTGCGTCGCCGCGCGGATGCCGCTGGTTTCGCCGACGCCGTGGCAGAATAATCGCAATCGCCGCTCTTTGGCGATCTTCGGATCGAGCAGGCGGATTGCACCCGCCGCACAATTGCGGGAGTTCTTAAACGGCTCCTCGCCGCGCTCGGCCTGAATGCGATTCATCTCCGCGAGATCGGCATTGGTGATATACACCTCGCCGCGGACCTCGAGCACCGCCGGTACGTTGCGCCCCTTGAGCTTTTGCGGGCATTCCTTGATCGTCCGCACGTTGTGCGTGATGTCGTCGCCGACGCGGCCATTGCCCCGCGTAGCCGCCTGCACGAGCTGGCCCTCTTCGTAACGGATCGAAACCGCGACGCCGTCGATCTTCAATTCTACGACCCATTCAATCGGCTCGCCGTCGAGCAGCTTGGCCGTGCGATCGGCGAACTTACGCAGCTCTTCAAGACTATACGTATTGTCGATCGACATCATCGGCGTGCGATGTTCGACCGGCGTCAGTTCGGAAACCGGGGCGTCGCCGAGACGTTGCGTCGGGCTGTCGGCCGTGATCAGTTCCGGATGCTCGGCTTCCAAAGCCTTAAGCCGATCGATGAGCCGGTCGTACTCAAGGTCGCTAATCGACGGCGCCGCCTCGACGTAGTATCGCCGATCATGCTCCCGAATCTCGGCCTTGAGCCGCTCAACTTCAGCCGCCGCCGTTTTGTTGCTCATCAGATACAGATGAAGAAAGGGAGATAAGGGGGAGCAATCAGGGGATGATGGAGATGAAGAATAAGAATGTCTGGGATCGCCGGCAACGCGCAGGGTTTCTCACCTATCTTCCTTCATCTCCATCATCCCCTTCTGATCTCCCCAATCTCCCTTTCTTCTTCCGGAAAAGCGGCTAGCAATTGTCGACGCGAGCACATTCCGGGGCCATCGTCGCCGGGAGGTTGCGATGGCTGTTCGGCACGAAGCAAAGGAACTTTAGCGGGGCCGTGCCGTTGTTGCGGAACTGATGAATTTCGTCGGGTGCCACGAACACGACCGTGCCCGGCCGCAGCGGCTTCGGTTGGTCGTCTTCCCAGATTTCGCCTTCGCCTTCCAGCACAAACACCTCGTGTTCATACGGGTGGCTATGCCGCGGCGTGTAACCGCCGGGAGCGACTTCGAATTGCCGCATGGCGAAGTTCGGCGCGCCGTCGGTTTCGTCGACGAGCCAACGTACGCGACAGGCGTGAGAGCCCGGCATCGTCACTTCGACGCTCTTTACTTCTTCGTACGGTGTGACTTTCATGACGGCGACTCCTCAGTGTTTTTCGCGGCGGTGCGCCCTTGAGTTCGTTCAGCGGCCTGCTTTTCATTGGCCCGGCGAATCCAATAGCCGTCGGTTGCCATCGCCGCAAACGATGCCGCCGCCAGCAAGCCGATCTCAACGAGCAACAATCGATTGCCGTGCCGCTCCATGAACTTCATCAATTGATGCGACTCGGCCGGCGCGACAGCTGACGAGCCGCCCGTGGCTGCGCTCGTGGCGAAGTTTCGCTCCGGCCGCAACGAGCGCATCGCCATGAGTCCGTAGGCGCACGCCGTAAGGCAAAACGCCGTGCCGACGATCACGAGCAGCACGTAAAACGGGTTGAAGCCTTTCTTGATTCGCATGGCGTTATTATAGCGAACCGCCTCAAACCGCTCGCCCCTGGTCGGCGGCAAACGGGCCAGTTATGCTGAGGGATTGCCGACCACCGCGCCGGCGTCGCCTGTGCGAATCGTCGTTCGCAAAGCGATGAATTCATGGAGTTGCCCGCCTTGGCCGATCGTCTGATCAAGCTCCGCAAAGTCGAAGTCCACAACCTCAAGGGGATCGATCTCGATCTGCCGCGAGGCCGGCTGATCGTCTTTTGCGGGCTGAGCGGCAGCGGCAAGAGCAGCCTCGCCTTCGATACGCTCTATGCCGAAGGTCAGCGACGGTACATCGAGAGCTTTTCGGCCTACACGCGGCAGTTTCTGGAACGGCTCGAAAAGCCGCAGGCCGAGAAAATCGAAGGCCTTCCGCCGTCGATCGCCGTGGCCGCGAAAAGCTCCACACGTTCGACACGTTCGACCGTCGGCACGGTGACCGAGGCCAACGACTACCTGCGGCTGTTGTTCGCCAAGATCGGCCATCTGTTCTGCACCGGCTGCGGTCGCGAGGTGTTGCGAGACAGCCCCCAAAGCGTGGCCGAGGCCTTGGCGAAGGTGCCGGCCGGCAGGCGGTTTATGATCGCCGTGCCGCAAAACTTGCCGGAAGCCGCCGACGCCGCGCAGGCGCTGGCGGAAAAACTCACGGCCCTCCGCGAAGACGGTTTCACGCGAATCATTCTTAGCGACCGCACGGTGAACCTTGCCGGCGAGTTTGCGCCGACGGAAGCCGACGTTCAACAGAAAGCGTTCGACATCGTCGTCGACCGCTTGAAGACCGGCGACGTGGCTTCGCAACGCGTTCGCGATTCGCTCGAAACGGCCTTCGCGACCGGCGCAGGGCGAGCCGTGCTGTACGTCGAACAAGCTGCGACCGATGGTGAGGTCGCTGCCGACCCGATCGCGGCGCTCGGCGGCAAGTCGACCGTCGTCGACGGTGCGCCGTGGCGGCGCATCGGCTACGTCAATCGCCTGGCTTGCGAAGATTGCGGGCTCACTTACCCCGAGCCTGAGCCGCGGCTATTTAGCTTCAACAGCCCGTTGGGCGCGTGCCCCGAGTGTGAAGGATTCGGCAACGTCATCGACATCGACATGGAGTTGGTCGTTCCCGATCCGCAGAAGAGTCTGAAAGAAGGGGCCGTCGCGCCGTGGAACACGCCTGCCTATGCCCATGAGCTGAAAGAATTGCTTGCGCTGGCCAAAGACTACGACCTGCCGGTGGAGATTCCGTTTAAGAAGCTCACGCCGGAGCAGGTGCGACTCGTCGTCGAAGGAGTGCCGGAGCGAAACTTCGGCGGCCTCAAAGGCTTCTTCGCTTGGCTGGAGAAGAAAAAGTACAAGATGCACATCCGCGTGTTTCTGAGCCGCTGGCGCAGTTACCGCGAGTGCCCGACGTGTCGCGGTGCGCGATTGCGGCCCGAGCCACTGGCCTGGCGCATCGACGGCAAGAACATCGCGGAGATCACGGCCCTGAAGGCGGCCGAAGCCGTCGCCTTCTTTCGCGAACTCAAGCTCAGCGAGTATGACGCCGCGGTCGGCCGCACGATGCTCGAGCAGGTGCAATCGCGGATCGGCTATCTGGAACAAGTCGGCCTCGGCTACCTGACGCTCGACCGCACGATTCGCACCCTCAGCGGCGGCGAGATGCAGCGAGTGACGCTTACGTCGACTTTGGGTTCCGGCCTCGTCAACATGCTGTACGTACTCGACGAACCGTCGGTCGGCTTGCATCCGCAAGACACGGATCGGCTCGTGAGCGCGGTGAAGCGGTTGCGTGATCGTGGGAATAGCGTCGTCGTCGTCGAGCACGACGAAGCGATGATTCGCGCCGCCGATCAGGTGGTGGAAATCGGTCCCGGCGCCGGTCGCAACGGCGGTAAGGTCGTGTTTCAAGGCACGCCGCAGGAAATGGAAGCGACCGTCGGCAACATGACCGGCGATTTTCTCGCCGGCCGTCGCGGGGCGTCGACTCCCAACATCCGTCGCAAAGCCGAACATGGCTGGGTCCGACTCGCCGGCGCTCGCGGCAACAACTTGCAGAACATCACCGTTGAATTTCCGCTCGGCGTGTTGTGCGTGGTGACCGGCGTGAGCGGCGCGGGCAAAAGCACGCTCGTGCAAGATACGCTCTACCCGGCGCTGTGTCGGCGGATGCATATCGAAGCTCCGCGGCCGCTCGATTTCGACGACGTCTTCGGCGACGGCCAAATCGACGACGTCGTGCTCGTCGATCAAAGTCCGATCGGCCGTTCGCCGCGCTCGAACCCGGTGACGTACGTCAAAGCGTTCGACGAAATCCGGGCCGTGTTCGCCGAGACGATGGAAGCTCGCACGCGCAACTACACGGCCGGCTACTTCAGCTTCAACGTCGCCGGGGGCCGCTGCGAACGGTGCGAAGGCGACGGCTATCTCGAAGTCGACATGCAATTCATGGCCGACGTGTTCATGAAGTGCCCGGAGTGCCGCGGCAGGCGTTACCGCAAAGAAATCCTCGACGTCACCTATCGCAACGCGTCGATCGCCGACGTGCTCGACATGACGGTCCGCGAGGCGTTCACGTTCTTTCGCGGCAGCACGAAAGTGCAGGCCAAGCTCAAGAAGTTGATGGACGTCGGGCTCGACTATCTGCAACTCGGCCAACCGGCCAACACGCTCAGCGGCGGCGAGTCGCAACGTTTGAAACTTGCCGGCTATATGGCCTCGGCCCGCAAAGGTAGGGCGCTGTTCATTCTTGACGAACCGACCTCGGGCCTGCACTTCGCCGACGTCGTGCAACTGATGGATTGCTTCGAGGCGCTGCTCGGCGTCGGGCATTCGCTGATTGTCGTCGAGCACAACATGACGATCATCAAAGGGGCCGACTATGTGATCGACCTCGGCCCCGGCGCGGCGGATGCGGGTGGCCGTGTGGTCGCGAAAGGTGCTCCCGAGCAAGTGGCCCGCGTCGCGGAATCGGCCACCGGCCGCGTGCTGGCCGAGATGCTAGACCTACAAGCGAAAACCACCAACGGCCGCGAACGCTCGGCATAACAATGCTGCCTCCCCTCTCCCCTCTCCCCTTGCGGGAGAGGGGCCGGGGGTGAGGGGGCGACCAACCAACATGCCGTCAACCTGCCAAGCCACGGTGTTCTACGACGAAGTCGGCGAAGCCTCGGCCCGGCTCTACGCGCTGGCCGCCCCGACGATCGGCGACCGGCTGCTGACGGTCGACGAACTCGCCGAGTGCCGCTTCGATTGCCGCGTTGAAGGCCCGACCTGCCGCTATTCGACGACGCTGCAAAGCCGCATCACGCTCAAGCATCGCGGAGTCACCACCTGGGGCGACATCCCGGCCGTGATGGCCGAAGGCATCCTGCCGGACCCGTGCCCCTGGAGTTCGGAGCTGCCGTTTCTGTATCGCATAGTCGGTGCGGTGCGGCTTGGTGAACGAACCGTCGCCGAGATTGACCAAACATTCGGGATTCGGCCGCTGAGCACAGTTCGAAATCGAATCGTTCTCAATGGAAAAACGTGGGTGCCGCGAGGCGTTGAACTACTGAATGTACCACAGTATTCGCTTTCGGATTGGAGAGGCTCGGCAACCGCAATGTGCGTGACAGAGCCGGACGACGAGCTTTGTCGGGAATCTTCAGAAATCGGCGTCGTCATGATGGCGGCGCTGCCGGCGGCACAAAAGACCTCCGGACAAACCGTGCGACGCCTATCGCAGTACCCATCGGTAGCGTTTATTGAACTC
>JAFLCO010000364.1 GCA_017303535.1 Planctomycetota bacterium | reverse complement strand
AAAAAATTCACATTTGCGTTAAGCGTTGTTGTAGGGTCTATGGTCTGATTATGATAAACCCCTATTCTCCATTCATCACTGAAAACCTTATCATTATCAGTATCCTCACCAAGCCTTATTCTGGGTTCTCGGCGGCCGTGAGCAGGCCGGACCACAGTTCGGCGTCGTCGGGTTCCAGTGTAACGGCCGCTTCATACTCCTGCACGGCGGCAGCAAAGTCCTTCAGCCCGACGCAGGCTTCCGCCGTGAGGCGATGGGCCATCGCGTCCTCGACGTCGCAATAAATCGCCTCGGTTCCCCAGCGGCGGGCCGTTATATAATCGTCTGCGTCGAGAGCCATTTGAGCGAGCTTCTTGCGGAGCACGCCGTCGTCGGCGTCGGCCACGGCGAGTTGCTCGAGAGCCACGGCCAACTTCGGCGCTTCGCCGGTGATCAGATAGGTTTTGGCCAACGCCTTTTTCCACTTTGCCTCAAAGGGAAACTGCGCGACGCCGATCGTGAATAGCTCTTCGGCTTCGGCATACTGCTTGGCTTGAAACTTCAGCGAGGCCGCCAGCCAAAGCGCTGCGGCGTCGGGCTTCTTGCGATCGAGGGCTTTGTCCAGCACCTCGAGCGCGAGATCGTCTTCGCCGATCGAAAGCCGCACCTTGGCCTGCGCGAAGGCGGCTGGTTGATTCTTTGCGTCTTTTGCCAGCACGGCCTTTGCCAACTTCCCCGCCTCCGGATACTCTTCGCGCTCGGCATAGGCCGCCGCGAGCTTGCCCGCCGCCGCGAGGTCGTCGGGATCATCGCGATGGGCTTTCACCAATTCGGAGAACGTAGTTTCGTCGGCGGGAGCGCCGGCCGACAACCCCTTTGCGATAGTTCTCACATATTCCAAATATCCCTTTTCAAATTCGGCCTGCTCCACGTCGAAGGATCGCTTGAGCGCCCCGCGGGTATCGAGATTGTCGCGGTAACAGGCGAGCATCTTGGCCAAGGCGTCGTCGCCGTAGGTCTTCACCATGTACTGGGCATAGAGCTGAGCCTGGCAGTAGGCGAGTTGCCAATCGAGGCTGCTCTTCGGACGAACAAAGCCGATGTTGATTGTGTCGAGGTTCAACAGATCGTTCTTCGGCACGCGCTCGACCAAAAGCTTGTTCCACACTTCGCTCCGCGGCGAACCTTCGCTTTCGACGGCGAGCGCCTCGGTGTACCAGTGCGGAATGTTGAACCGGCTCTGCTGCAGGTTGAGCACGTGCACGAACTCGTGCTTCAACACGCGGGCCCAATTGAACTTTTCCGGCATGTCGCCGGGCGAGGCCAGCGCAACCATTTTCCCTGCGCAAGCTCCGACCGTGCCGACGAACGGCAGCCCGACCATGCGGGCGCTGAACCAGCCGTGGCCGCCAGTATTGCGTGACCGATTGAAGATTTCGAACAGCGATTTCCCCTCGGGCTCGAAGCCGTAGAGCTTCGTCAGCTCGGGGTAAACCTCGTCTTCGAGGTAGCGGGCCGCGTACTTCGCCAAGAGCTCGTCTTTGCCGCGGTCGAACTTGATGACGAAGTGCTTTGTTTCGATGACGGCGTACTCCGACAACACGTCGAGCACCTTCCGCTGGTTCATCACGCGCACGTTGAAGGGATCGATGGCGAATGACTCGTCGAGCACTTTCCGGGCTTCAACCTCTTCGCCAAGCCGCATGTGCATCAGGCCGAGTTCGCCGCGGGCCGACGTGAGTTGCGGAAGTTTCTCGATCGCGAGCTTGTAATACTCGGCCGAGGCCGGAAACCGGCGCAGCGAATCAAAAGCGCCGGCTAGCGCCGCGTAGAATTCGCCGGCGTGCGGGTTACGGGCTTCGACCTCGGCGACGATCTTCTTGAACCGCTGCGATTTTTGGGCGGCGTCGTACCAGCCGTCGATCACGGCGTAGGCCGCCGCCAATCGGCCCAGGGTTTCTTCGGAACGAGGGTTGAGCTTGAGCGCGGCTTCCAACACCTTCACGGCTTCCGCCGCTTCGTAATTGGCCAAATGCATGTCGGCCTTCGACCAGTGGGCCGCCAACAGCTTCGGATTGATCTCGAGAGCCCGTTCGATCGAACGTTTGGCGACGGCCATGTCGAAATTGATGATCGCCAGCTTCGCGAGACCTGCGTAAACTTCGGCAGCCCGGGGGTTCAGCGCCAGCGCGGCTTTGAATTCCTTCTGAGCGTCGGCTTCGTTGTACTTTTCCAGAAAGAGCATGCCGCTCTCATAGCGGGCCTGCCAATAGCCGGCGTCGAGGTCCGTGGCGCTCGGCAGCAACTCGTTGACGATGAACGTGAATTGATCGGTCAGCCGAGCCCAGCGAGCGTACTGAGCCGCGCCGAGCCCGATGTAGCGAAGATCGTCGGGGTCGGTGAATTCGTCGGTCGCGTTGTAATCGTCGACGAAATACTTGTAGCCGGCCTCGGCTTCTTCGAGCCGGCCGGCCGTGCGATGGAGTTCGGCGTCGATCCAGCGGGCCAAGCGATTTTTTTCCTCTGCTTCAAGCGCGGCCTTCACGCTCTCGGCGGCTTGCTCGTAGTCGCCGGCTTCAAACGCCAGACGAGAGCGCTCGGCGTGCAAGGCCGCGACGGCCGGCATCGCCCCGTCGCCCTTCGGTTTCGCGAGGCCTAGTTCCAGCGTTTCGATCGCCTTCTCGAGATCACCTTCGGCCGCAAACGAGCGGGCCATGCCGAGCGTGGCGAGCTGCGGATGCTTGTCGACGCCGGCTGCGTACTGCTCGCCGGCTTCGACGTAATTGCCCGCGAGAAAAAGCTTACGGGCCTCGGCGAGCGGGGCATCTTCGGCCAGCGCAAACCTGCCCAGAAAGACCGAAGCGATCAGACCAACGATCAGCACTCGACGCACGGCACGCTCCTTCGGATCGACAGGCCGACAACCCACGTTCGTCGGCCGTCATCCTATCGCGCCGGCGGCAATTCCGCCTGCAAAATCCAGCGGACGACTTCGGCCAGGCCGTCGTCGTCGTGATGCGGGGCGATGTGGTCGGCGGCGTCTTTCAGCTCGACCACGGCGTTGCCCATCGCGATGCCCAGGCCCGAGCCGGCGAGCATCGGCAGGTCGTTCACGTCGTCACCGACGGCGATGATCTCTTCGTCGGCGATGCCCCACTCGTCGGCCACGAAGCGAACGCCGCTCCATTTCGTCGCCCCGGCCGGCGCGATCTCACACATGAACCCTTGGTAGCGAGGGCTGCGAATCACGTGCGTGTAGAGCCGCTCCGGCACCTCGCGCTGTAGGGCTTCGTCGAGCGCGAGCATGTCGGCGCGTGAGCCCATCGCGAAGCCGGCGAAGACGCCGTCCGGCGGGTTCGCGTAAAGATCCGGCACCGCGAGGCCGCAACCTTCGTTGAGGTCGTAATACTGCTTGAGCTCGGGGCAGATGTTGTCGTAGCCGCGAAAGTAGTAGTCGAATCCCCGATCGTACGTGTCGGCATAGAGCACGGCGTCGTGACCGCGAGCCACGGTGACGTCGAGCGTTGCGCGAAGATGTTCGCGATCGAGGCTCGCCACATGCAATGTGCGATGACTCAACGGGCACTTGATGAGCGCACCCGAGGCGCTGACGATCGGGGCGTCGATCCCAAGCGGCTCGACCAGCGGCAGAGCCCGGCTGTAGCGACGGCCCGTAGCCAGCACGAGTTTCAGGCCCGCGGCGGCGGCGGCTCGCAGGGCGTCGCGCACTTTCGGCGTCAGCTCGTCGCGGCTGTTGACGAGCGTGCCGTCGATGTCGATCGCGAGGAGTTTGTAGGGGAGGGGAGGGGACATAGTTGCGACGATCAAGCGATTGCGGGCGGGAGCGCGGAGACGAGGTCCGCGGCTAAATGGTTAAATTGCCGTCGCCATTTCTTGGAGTTGAATCGTGGCGCGTTGCTGTTCCTTTTCCAGAAACGTGCGCCCTTTCTTCACGTTGATGTGGTCCCACGGCAACCGATCCATCAGTTCATACGGACGATGGATGAACAAGTCGGCCGAGAGATTCAGATCGCGGAGGGCTTCCCACCAGACGGCGGCGTCGAAATGTTCGAACCAGCTATTGAGCCGCGAGCCGCGACGCCAGGCGAGTTCGATGACGTCGGCCACGCGGCGATCGCCCCGGCTCAGCAACCCTTCGAGCATGCTCGTTTCCGTGTCGTGGCACTTGATCTTCACCGCCTTGATCGCGCAGCGGTGCCGCATGTAGCGATGAGCCCACGCGAAGTACTCCCGGCTCTGCATGCCGTTCCACTGGTAGGGCGTGTGCGCCTTGGGGACGAAGTTCGAAACGCTGGCCGTCACCGGAATGTTGCGGCCTTTCACTTCCTTGCCGATCCGCGAAATCGTCTCCGCCATGTCGACGATGCCGTCAAGATCGACGCGCCGTTCGCCGGGCAGGCCGATCAAGAAGTACAGCTTCACGTGCGTGTAGCCGTTGGCGACGGCCACGCGAACGCCGTCGTACAAGTCGCTGTTTTTAATCTTCTTGCGAATCTGCTCGCGCATGTCGTCGCGGGCCACTTCCGGCGCGAGCGTCAGGCCGCGATTGTCCCCTTCGATCAAGGCCGTGAGCGCCTTAAGTTGCTCGTTCACGCGGAGGCTCGGCAAAGCGAGTCGCACGTTATGCGGCTGAAAGGTCTCGTGCATCCGCCGCACGAGTTCTTCGAAGTACGGATAGTCGCTGCTCGAGAGCGATAGGAGCGACACTTCGTCGAGCCCCGTGTTTTCGAACATCTGCCAGGCACTTTGCACGATCCGCTCGACCGAACGAATCCGCAACGGCCGTTTGATGACCGTGCTCTGGCAAAAGCGACACTGCCACGGGCAGCCGCGCATGATCTCGATGGCGATGCGGTCGTGGATCGTTTCGGCGTTGGGCAAGATCGGCGCCAGCGGCAAGGCGGCCGTTTCCAAATCGCCGATCACCGATGGCTCGATCGTTGCCGCCGCTTCGCCGCGCAAGGCCCGCAAGCCGCGGAAGCGCCCGTCGTCGTGATACTCCGGCTCGTAGAAGCGCGGCACGTAGGCAAACGGCAACCGAGCGGCGAGCCGGGCCAGCGCTTCGTCGCGCTGCCGTTGCCCCGCCGGGCCGTCTAAGGGTTCGGCCCCTTGCAGCACCGCGCGGCGCACTTCGAGCCAGTAGTCGCAAACGGCCGGCAGTGCCGGTTCGCCGTCGCCGGTGATGATCACGTCGAAAAACGGCGCGATCGGCTCCGGGTTCTGCGCACAAGGGCCGCCGGCAATCACCAGCGGATCGGCCAGCGTGCGGCCATCGCCTCGTAGAGAAATGCCCGACAGGTCGAGCATCGTGAGGATTTCGGGATAGCTGATCTCGTACTGCAGCGAGAAGCCGAGCACGTCGAATTGACGCAGCGGAGTAAATGTCTCGAGCGAATAGAGCGGCAAGCCCTGCGACCGGAGCGCGCCCTCCATATCTTTCATCGGCGCATAGGCCCGTTCGCAGAGCCAATCCGGCCGCTGGTTCATCTGGGTATAGAGAACCTGCAGCCCTTGGTTGCTCATCCCGACGCTGTACAGGTCGGGAAACGCCAGACAAAGCTTGCCGGCAACGGCCCGATGGTCCTTGCGGACGCTATTTAATTCGCCGCCGACGTAGGCGATCGGGTTGAAGACGCGCGGCAGGACCGTGCGATCAAGCCGATCTTTCAGCTCTTGGCCGGCAAGGGCCGAGTTCTGCCGGAAAAGGTCCGCACCGGGCATAAATTGGTCGTTCATCAACCACCTCGGGCCCTCGGGGCGGGCCGTAACTCGTTGCTTGGCTTTGTATTATCGCAAACACGAGCGAGTTGCAGTAGGGGATTTGACGATAAAGCCTGTAGTATGACGTAGAGTTGCGAGCCCCGGCGACCACGCGTTTCGCCGCCGGAACTTCGAGCCCATTACCACTCGAACTTGCTATGAGCACCACCTCGCTACGATTTCTATCCGCCGCCGCCGCGACAAGTTTCGCGCTGGCCGTCCTGTGCACCGCGCCGCTCGCCGCCCAAACCAGCACTGCGGAGTTTAACGCCCAGCGCGAGCGAATGACTCGCGACGAAGTGCAAGGCGCAGGCGTGAAGAACGAGCGCGTGTTGGAATCGATTCGCACGACGCTGCGGCACGAGTTCGTCAACTTCCGCGACCGGCCGTATGCCTACTACGACATGGCGTTGCCGATCGGCAACGGCCAGACGATTTCGCCGCCGTTCATCGTCGCCTACATGACCGAGCAACTCAATCCGCAGCCGACCGACAAGGTACTCGAGATCGGCACCGGAAGCGGCTACCAAGCGGCCGTGCTGAGTCCGCTCGTCAAAGAAGTGTACACGATCGAAATCGTCGAACCGCTCGGCCGGCAAGCGGCCCGCGTGCTGCAGAAGCTGAAGTACAAGAACGTGTTCACCAAGATCGGCGACGGCTATCTC
>JAFLCO010000363.1 GCA_017303535.1 Planctomycetota bacterium | reverse complement strand
AGCATCCTCTACGAATACGAGGACCTGCTACTGAACGACGGCTGCACGGGCATCGCCGTCTTGAACCCGAACATTCCGCAGGAAGTGCAATTCGACGAGCACAAGCTGCTCATCGTTTACGGCGACAACCTCGGCGACTACGAATCGATCTTTCAACAGGCGTCGGTCGGCTGCAACGAGAAGATGAAGTTCATCACCGAAGCCGAACACGTCCACTCTTCGAGCGACTACTACTACCAGCAGTTCGAAGAACTCAAAATGCGTTTGGGGATGGATTCGCACTTTTAGAGCCGCAAGGTTCTTTCGGACTGGGAGTCCGATGTGCGAGTCATGGGAAAAGCGCGAGCCGCCGGGAATGCAACCGGCGGCTTGTGTTTTTTTATGCGCTAGGGGCGTTTGCGACGTCGATCGATTGCAATGCCGATGAGGATGAGCGCTAACGGAAGCGACGCGATCGAGATCAGTAAAAGGCACTTTGTCGGCAATGCGTTATCGCTCGTCGACGCCCAGAGCATCACCCCGAACCAAAAGAGTCCGAGGATGCTGCTCACGATTGTGAGTAGTAAATCGAGAAGCAGGCTCTTTAAGAGCTTCATGACACGGATCTTCAACACTTCGGCCCGCCCAGCCGTTTGTGCATCTGTCCCCAGCCGTGGCGGATGACTTGTTCGGCCGCAGCTTTAATGAGGCCGCCGCTGAGCGTGGCGACGAGGCCTTTCAACTCGGTGACCTCCGCTTGCCAGTCGAGCCGGGTTCCTTCGCCGGTCGGGGCGAGTTGCATCTTCGTCACGGCTCCCATCGTCAGGCCGATGCCTTGAGCATTGATGAGCATCGTGGCCTTCGACGTCGGTTCGAAATCGACGAATGCGATTCGCATTTTGAGCGTGCCGCGCAAGAACGAGAAGCCCGGCTTCACGACGCAGTCGACCGTGCGATCGTCGACCCGTTGCGAACTGACCAAGTCGGGGATACTGGCGGTGAGCGAATCGATATCGGTGAGAAAGCGAAACACTTCGTGCGGCGGTACGTTGAAATGTTCTTGGCCGCTGAACTGCAATTTCATCGTTTCTACTCCGAACTTCTCCCGTCAGTCCTGCGCGGCTAACGCTTCGGTCGGGCCGCCGCGACGAACTGACCGCCCCACATGATCGCGATGAACATGTAGATGTGCAGGTCGTTGAAGCGGCGGAAGCCGTCGCCGTCGAGCGTCAACAGGGAATACCCCGCGCCCGCAATCGCCATGACTAGCAGACCGCAGGCTCCCAGGAGAATCATACGCGGCCAACCCTCGGAAGAGAGAAAAATCAGATAGATCGGAATCGTTAGGCTTAGGAACCACCAGGCGGCCAGCAACAGGGGCCAACCCCACGCTTCGGAGAAAAAGGAAGCGGCGAGCATTGCGATCGCGCAGCCGATTAAGGCCCCGATCCAGTTCGCTTCACGGCGTTCTTTTGTCGACAGCGCGTGCTTGCCGAGCGGATGCAGCCGGAGCAGCAAGTTGAACATCGGCCGGGCCAGCCACGTCCACCAAGCGAAAACGAGATAGATGATGAAGATCGGCAGCGTAAACGGCGCCAGGCCGGGATAACTTCGCGTCAGCGACTGCAACAGTTGATTGCCGAAATAGGCACCCAGCATGACGCCCACTTGCCAGCGCGGCGGCAGCTTGGCCATCCACAGGGCATAGCGGAGGAACAGCCCGTAGATCGGGTTGCGGGCCTTCAAGGCTTCGATGATGCCCAGCCGGGCGTATTCGAGATTCGGCTCCAGCCGCAGCGCTTCGCGAAAATGATGGAGCGCCTCTTTAGGCTTACGGGCTTCAAGCAGCGTCCAACCTTTGTTGGCGTGGCTGAAGGCGTCCTCGGGATCGCGGGCCAAGGCGGCGTCGATGGTTTGTCCGGCCTCGCTGCGGCGGCCGAGCTTCACCAGGGCCATCGCGCGAAAGTTGTTGGCGCTCACGTGCTCGGGATCGATCGCCAATGCCGATTCGGCTGACGCCAGGGCTTCTTTCCAGCGGCTTTTTTCGAACTGCAGCGCCGCCTTGAACGCGTGATAGTCGGCATCATGCGGATCGAGGCGGATCGCTTCGTCGATCGCTTGCAGCGCCTTGTCCGCATAGTGTCGCGCATACCAAACGCGAGCGACGGCGAAGTGCGGCGCCGAAGCATCGGGCTGAAGTCCGACGGCCGTTTCAGCCTCGCGGCTCGCTTCGTCGAACTCTTGCCGCTCCAAGAGACATTGCGAAAGCAGAATGTGGGCCGAAGCATTCTGCGGATCCGCCAGCAGCACCCGCCGCAGCCGCTGCTCGGCTTCTTCGTAGCGGCCCACGTTGATCAACATGAGCGGGCCGTTGAGGTTCGAGTCGCTCATGGTGTGAAGTCTGTGATCCTGCGGAAATGTTTGCGCGGCGTTTCTGCCGGCGGCGACAAATTCGTGGTTGGTTAGCTGCGCCCGCGGCGGCGAGTGTTATCGGTCGGGCTTCGCAACCCGCGGAGGAACAACATAAAGCACCCGACGTCGGCGGCGAAGGGGGCTGCAATCACGGCGGCTTCGATGAGGCGGGCATTGGTCGACTTGGTCCGCACCCGCGCTTGCTGGGCCCAGGGGTAATAGCTGGTCACCACGAGCCCGGTCGCTAACACGAGCGCCGATCCCACGACGTGCGAGCGCCGGCAATAACAGGTCATCACCACGGCGGGGAACAGCACGGCGGCGAACAGAAAACCGCCGAAGAAAGCACCGCTACGGGCGATGAGCGCCGTGAGCAATAGGGCGACGAGCCAAGCCATGTGCAGCGTCGTACAAGTCGCGTAGACTCGTTCACGGACCGACAGCAGCAACCGGCCCGACGCGCTGAATTGAAAGAAGAAGTTGCAAATGGGGACGGCGACGAAAGAAATGAAACCGGTCGCTAAGACCGCTTGATCTTCCAGGGCCGTGGCGAGCTGTTGCCGCTCAAGTTTTCGTTTTTGATTTTCGGTGAGCCCGCCGGCTTGAAGCTTGAGTGCAATGACGCCGGAACGCGACAACGACGCTTCGAGCTGCGTGCGAAACTTGATGAGCCGGGCGACGACGGAGTTCTTGGCTTGCAGGGCTTCGAGCAGGCCACGGCGAGCGTCGTCGTCGTTGGGATTCAAACGCAGGGCCTGCCGGAAGTGCGTTGAGGCCGCGTCGGCCTGTTGGTCCGCGAGGGCGACGCGGCCGCAGAGGGCGTGGCTTTTCGCATCGTCGGGATTTTGTCGAAGCAGCTGAGTCGCGATCTCGTGGGCCTCGGCCACACGACCGAGCGTCAGAAGTGCGTCGGCATGCAACTTGAGGCAACCGTGGTGCTCGGCGTCGATCGCTAAGCCTTGCAACGCATCGGCCGCGGCTTCGTCGTGCCGCCTCATTGCGGCATATATGTACCCTCGTAACCAAAAATAATCGGCGTCGTGCGGGTCAAGCCGAAGCGCGTCATGCGCGGCGTTTAAGGCCTCCTTCTGTTCTCCTTTGCCGAGGCAGACCAAGGCCTGCACGTAGTAGACGTAAGCAACGTCCGGCGCCAGCGCAATGGCCTGCCGTGCCGACTCCGTCGCCGCTTCCGTCTCGTCCAGATTGATATGACAGAGCGCGAGCCAGGCGTGCGCCAAAAAGTTCTGCGGTTCCAGCCCGAGCGACTTCCGCAACTCCTGCTCGGCAGCCTCAAACCGCTTGAGCTGAATGAGATGATCGGCGCGGTGCAAGTGTTCGTTCACAGAACTTACTCGCCCCGTGTCATCGAATCTTCAAATAGCTCAAGATGTCGTCGTACAGGCCGCCCTCGTTGGAGTACAGGGCGTAGTTGCGGGCCGTCGAGAACCATTCTTTGGTCGACAGCCGCACTGTGCCCGCCGCCGCGAGCAGGTCTTTGGTCGTGAGCGGCCTCACCGTGCCGGTCTTGAGGGCTTCGCGGAGTTTGGCCTCGACGGCGATGTCGAGCACCGCCTTCAGGTCGGCGCCCGAATAGCCGTCGGTTTTTTTCGCCAGGTGGTCGTAGTCGAGCGCGTCGACCGGTTTCCCCTTGCAGAGAATTCGCAGCACTTCGGCCCGCGCGGGCTGATCGGGGGGCGGCACGAAAAGAATGCGATCAAAACGGCCCGGCCGGCGAAAGGCCGAATCCAAGTGCCACGGTGCGTTTGTTGCCGCGAGAATCAAGATGCCTTCGTTGGAGCTTTGCACGCCGTCGAGTTCGGCGAGGAACTGGTTGATCAGATGCCGGCCGGCCGACGAACGCATGTCGGTGCGGCTGGCCCCCAGGGCGTCGACCTCGTCGAAGAACAGCACGCACGGCCGGTTGCGACGGGCCTGCTCGAACAGCTCGTGCAACTTGTGCTCGCTCTGACCGATCCACATGTCGAGCACGTCGTTGATGCCGATGCTCAAGAAGCCCGCGTTCACTTCGCCGGCCGTGGCGCGGGCCAAGTGCGTCTTGCCGCAACCCGGCGGGCCGTACATGAGGATGCCGCCGCCGATCGTCTTGCCGTATGCCTTGAAAAGTTCGGGATGCTCCAAAGGCAGAATAATTTTCAGGCGAATCTCTTCCTTGAGCTTCTCCATGCCGCCGACGTCGGCGAACTTCACCTGCGGACGTTCGACGGAGAAATCGGAGAATGCGCCGCCCTCGTCGTCGTCCCAGCCTTGCCGCACGCGGCCTTCGCTCACTTCGTCGATGCCCGAGGCATTGATGCCGAGTTGCGACGCTAAGGCTAGGTCTTCGGCGGCCGGGTCTTCACGCAAGGCCTCGCGGTATTGGGCGACGGCCAGTCGCGTATCGTTGCGGCGCAGCAGGAGTCGGGCATGCAACAAGTACGCGGCGGCCGACGGTCGATCTGCCTTCACTAAATCTTCAACGATGACCAGCGCCTGCGAATCTTTCTCTTGTTTGTAGAACACCTCGGCGAGCCCGAGCTTGAGCGCCGCGTCGCCCGGCGCGCGTTGCAAGCCTTCGCGAAAGACGGTTTCCGCCTCATCAAGCCGGCCGGCGGCGACCAACATCCCGGCGACATGTTTGCGAAGCGGCCCGTTGTCCGGCGAGAGGTTCAGCGCTTCGCGTAAGGGACCGATCGAATCGAATGCCGACGACATCAGCAGCGGACTCCTGGGAAAACTTGGCCGCAGGCTGCGAATCTCGCCGCCGCACGATGCGCGGCTTGCGCAATGGCGCGCTAGCTCCCCGGCTGTGTCGATATTGGAAGCCGGGCGGGGACCGATTGCAAGCGACTCGCCGAGGTCTATGAGCCCAGCATCTTCCGCAAGAGCCGCAGCAAGTCGGCCGTGGTGAGGATGCCGATCGGTCGACCGTCGACGACCACGGGCAGGCAGTTGATGCCGTGAGCCAGCATCTTGTCGATGCACGCGGCCGGCGATTCCTCCGGCGCGGCCGTGATGACGTCGGTGCTCATCACGTCGGCGGCCGTCATCTGCTGGAGCACGGCGTCTTCGGGAAAGTCGCCGGGGCCGAAGCAGCGGACGATGTCGCGATCGCTGACGACGCCGACCAGTCGACCGTCTTCGTCGGCGACGAGCAAATGGCGAAACTTCTTGGCATGCACGAGCCGGACGAGTTGCAGTATCGTCGACTCGGCGGCGATGCACGTCGGCCGCGGGGTCATGACCTCGAGCAATGATGGGCCCGGCACGACGTCGGCCGCTGCGGTAACTCGCGGTTCGGTCGGATTGCTCTCATGCTCTTCGGGAGCGAAGAGCGACAACGTGCGCGGCTCGTCGGCCGGCGTCGAATCGCTCGACTTGCCCATCCGTTCGCTACGCTCCAACTCGACGACGGCCAAGAGCCCGCCGACGGCCAGGTCGAAATCGCCGTAGTCGATCTCGCCGGCCGAGGAACTCAGCCCGACGGTTTCACGACGGCGATACGGCGGCGGCGACAGGGGTTCATCGGAAAAGGGCATGGCGGCGATGCTCTTGCGGGACCAGGAACAGCAACTTTGCAAACCTAGTTCGCGTCGGCGGATCGGGCAAATTGGCGCCCGGCCGATACAATTCGCACAACGCTCACCAGCGGCGGTCGAAGGCCCTGTCTGCGGCCAAAAACTGCTAAGATTGCGACATGGCCCGTGGCCTTGAGCTACGGTTCTTGCCGGAGTGAACCGACAGTAGTAATATTGTGTCGCAAAGGAGGGCTCGCTTCGGCAGGCCCCACCGAATGCTTCGGCCCTTATGCTCGAAAGAGCGTAAGTCTTGCCGGCGCTGGAGGATAAGCGAATTGGCCAGCGGTCTGACTCGAAATCAGATGCCCAGCAATGGGTTGTGGGTTCGAATCCCATGTCCTCCGCTTTGACGTTGAATGCCAACCGATGACAGTTCTTGCTTAAACCCTTGCTGTCGCAGGGGTTTTTGCATTTATGTTCCTCATCGGCAGTGCTGATTGACGACACCGCTTGTCTCTCAGCGCCGCCGGAAATGCAGCGCATT
>JAFLCO010000362.1 GCA_017303535.1 Planctomycetota bacterium | reverse complement strand
GCCGGCGACCTTCGTCGTGACATAGAGCGGCAGGAACTGCTGAAAATTCAAACTCGTGCCGCGCAGCGTCGTGATGAGCTTCGTCTGCTCGGCCTGAATCGCCGCCATGCGATTTTCTAAGTCAGCGCCGCGCGGCAATGTAAGTTGCCGGCTGATCAACACAAAGTCCGCGACCTGGGTGGTGCGAATGTTCTTCGCCGCGCGCAGGACCGTGAGCCCCAAGAGGTTGCCCAGCGGCTCGGCATCGTGCGGATGGGCCGTGTCTTTGTAACGCACCGGGTTCACGTCGCCGGCGCAACCCTGAAGGAAGAGAGCCGTCGTGTCGGCGTCGAAGCCGGCCTCAATTGCACGCGAGGCAAAGCCCGGGAAGTCGGCCGTGTTGCCGGCACTCGGCACGCCCATGATCGGGTGACAGGCGAAGTTGTAGACCACGGCGAGCGTGCGACCGTCGGCCCGATCGAAACGGAGCACGCCTACCTCCGGGTCGATCGGCCCGATGGCCGCGACTTCTTCGTTACCCGGCAGCGGATAAGCGCGGCGAACGTCCGCTTCTGCGCCGCTTTTCAACGTCACGCGACGATTCTCGCTGATGCGGTTCTCCGCGGCGGTCGCCGAGCCGAACGTCACCGGTTCCAAATCTTTCCAAGCTGCGCGAACCGCTTCCACGGTGCGGGCTTCGACATCTTGGCAAACCACGCCGTGGCAATGGCTGGCATTGACCAGCACGTGCTCCGGCTTCAAGCCGAACTCCTTAGCCAACTCGCCGCGGACGTCTGCCAGGTAGCTGTTCTTAATCCGGCCGATTTCGCCGATCGATACGGCATCGACGGTGATGATCGCCGCCGACACGTCGCCGCGCCGCAGAACCAGCGCCTTCACCCAGAGCGGATCGTTCACCGGCCCGGCCGTGCGGTCGGTGATTTCGCTGCGACCGACGCCGGCCTGAAGTTCTTCCGCCGCCGTCCGATCGACGAACATGAGTAACGGTAACAAGAGACAGAAGGCGGCGAACAAAAATCGGGACATGGCGTGAAGCTCGACGGTGCGTAAGATCGACGGCGCAAAAGGAGAGCGCCGCCATGATACCCGGCACCGGTCGCGCGCGGCGACTTTATCGAATCAGGCGTCGCGCGGACGTCCGGGAAAGAAGGCGTTTGTTCGCCGCGCGTATTCCGCATATTGCGGACGCCGCTCACCGATCGTGCTTTCCAAAAGCGCCACGCCGGAAATCTTGAGAAGTAGTCCGCTCATCGCCAGCGGACTCAGAATCGAGTACCAAGCCCCGCCGGCGGCCGCGATCAGGTACAGGCCCCACCACACGCAGAAATCGCCGAAGTAGTTTGGGTGCCGCGTGTAGCGCCAAAAGCCTCGGTCCATGACGCGGCCTTTGTTCTTCGGATCGGCTTGGAAGCGGGCCATCTGCCAATCGCCGCCGGCCTCGAACACGAAGCCGACGAACCATAGCGCCACGCCGACGTAGTCGAGAAATCCGAGCGGCCGAGCGACGTTCAAGGCCCCAGAGATTTGCAGCGGCAGCGCGATAAACCAAAGAAGTAATCCTTGCAGGCCGAACACCGTGAGCAGGCTGACCCAGACGAAACCTTTGCCGTGATGGTCGCGCATCGCCGCATAGCGACGGTCTTCACCTTCACCCCACTTCCGCCAAGTGAGATATAACGCGAGCCGCAAGGCCCATAAGGTTGTGAGCAGCGTTAACAACCAGACGCGACTCGAATGTGGCGGGTTGTTGAACATCGACAGCCAAGCGACGACGGCGAATCCCGGCCCCCAGAAGATGTCGATGAGGCTCACGTCATGCCGCAGCGTGGCGACGATCCACAAGACGACCATCGCCGCCGAAATCACCATCGCGTTAAGCAACAAGGTCGACGACATGAACGGATTCTCTCGCGCCGATCAGGCGGTCACGGCGACATTGTCTGCCTGACGACGATTCATGGTGTCCGCATGCTCTAGAAGATAGTGCGCTACGAACCACTCCTCACCGCCGGCAAAGCCGAAGAGTTCCGCGACCGCGAGGAAGAACATCCGCCAACGTTGCAACCGCCGCGGCGCTTCGCGTGGGCCATAGGTTTTCGCGAGGATCGTCAGCGCTTCGTCGTGCCGACGATCGAGGTTCGCCAGCCAGGCTTCGGAAGTTTGCTGATAGTGGCGACCGTTCCAGACGTGCTGCTCGCCGACGGCGAGATGCTCGTCGCACAGCGCCAACTGCCCGAGGCTCGGCATTTGCCCACCGCTAAAAAAATGCCGGCCCATCCAGTTGTCGTCGCCGTCGGTTTCAAACGGATACGGTGAACTGCGATGACAGAATACGTGCACGAACAATTTTCCGGCGGGCCGCAGCCAACCCGAGATTCGCTCGAGCAACAGCGGCCAATTACGCATGTGCTCGAACATTTCCACGGAAACGACCCGATCGAAACGGGCCGCCGTACCGTCGACCGGCGACGGCGCGAAGTCGTTCATATCCGCGGTCAGCACCGTGAGATTGGCAAGCCCGCGCTCGCAGGCCTGGGCTTCGATAAACCGGCGTTGCGGGGCAGAATTGGAGACCGCCGTGATGCGGTTCGTCGGGAACTGCTCGGCCATCCAGAGCGAGAGCGACCCCCAGCCGCAGCCGAGTTCTAGGATTTCCTGACCGTCGGCCAGCTGCGCGTGTTCGCAAGTTTGCCGCAGTGCCGCGACCTCCGCTTCTTCGAGGTTGCCGGTCGTCGTATCCCAATAACAACAGCTGTATTTGCGCCGCGCGCCGAGCACCAAACCGAAGAAATCCGGCGGCAGTTCATAGTGCTGCTCGTTGGCTTGACGCGGAAGCGGAGCGATCGGCGACCGGCGCATCTCGTCGATCCACGCTCGGCAAGCTTCGCCCGCACCGGCCTCGACCATCGACAATGTGCGCAAACGGTCGGCGCAGAGCCTGCGAATGGCCCGACGAATCGCGAAGTCGGGCAACCAACCGCGCTCGGCGACCTCCAAACCCCAGCTGACGACGCTCATCTGCACGCTCTCCGTCCAATAAGTCTTGGCTAATTGCCGACCAGCACCGAGCCGCCGCCGTCGATCGTCGCCGGCTTCGTCAGTTCCACCTTGTGCCGCGCCACGGCGGCAGCCCGACTTAGCTCGATCGGATCGCGCCGGCAAAGCGGCTTATCGAACACCGCATGCACGACGCCGACATATCGCTCTTCGAACAGCGCTTCGCAGTAGCACAAGTAATAACGCCACAACCGAATGAACTGCTCCGAATAACCGAGGGCCCGCACTTCGTCGAGCCGAGCTTCGAAGGCGGCCCGCCAGCGTCGCAAAGTTTCGGCGTAGTGCGGCGCGAAGTCTTCGACATGCACCAACCGCAGGTCGGTGGTGCGGCCCGCCGATTCGAGCATCGCGGCGATCGACGGCAAGCAGCCGCCGGGGAATACGTACTTTTGAATGAAATCGACCGACCTCAGATAGCCCTTATAGCGGCGCTCAGGCATGACGATGGCTTGCAGCAGCAGGGAGCCGTCGTCGGCGAGCAACTTGCCACAACGCTCGAAGTATTGATCGAAGTTGCGGTGCCCGACCGCTTCGATCATTTCGATGGAAACGAGCTTGTCGAACCGCCCCTGCAGGTCGCGATAGTCTTGCTTCAACAGCGAGATGCGCTGGTCGAGCCCCGCGGCATTAACTCGCTCGCGGGCCACGGAGAATTGTTCGTCGGAGATGGTCGTCGTGGTAACGCGACAGCCGTAGTTTTGTGCGGCATGGAGAGCCAAGCCGCCCCAACCGGTGCCGATTTCCAGCAGGTGATCGTCCGGCGAAAGGTCGAGCTTGCGGCAGGCTCGATCGAATTTCTCGAGCGAGGCCGACCGCAGCGAGGCGTCCGGCGACGGGAAGATGCCGCTCGAGTAGGCCCAGGTCTCGTCGAGCCAGAGCCGGAAGAATTCGTTGCCGAGATCATAGTGCGCGTGAATGTTGCGGCGACTGCCGCGGCGCGTGTTGTCGCGCAGCCAGTGCAGCACGCGCTGCGCGGCCATCGCCAACTTCGGCAGCCCGCGGTCGAGAGCGTCCGACTGCTCCATGTTGCGGATCGAGATGCGAAACAGGTTCGTCAGATCGTCGCAATCCCAATCGCCGCGAATATAGGTGTCGGCGAAAGCCAACGTGCCGCCCAACAAGGCTTCGCGATAGAACCGGCCGCGATGAATCTGCAGTCGGGCACAAAGTTCCTGCGATTCGCCAAACCGCGCGTGGTCGAGCGGATCGGAGATCGCCAGTTCTCCACGGCGCAGACCGGTGAGATGGTTCCGCAGCATTCGTCGGCCGAGACGGTCGAGCCATCCCAGCGGTTCCGACGGCGGAGCAGCCGATTGCCGTATCATGGTGTCGTTTCCTGAAGCGATCGAAGTCGGGCCGCGGTCGCATCGACGCGCATCGCGGCGGAGATGGAGACAGTTTTCGGATGCGGAACAAACGGCACACCCCGAAGCTTGAGCCGCAAAGCCTGCCAATAAATGGCCGCGAGTATTCGCAGCGTGTGCCAAGGGTAAGTCGCCAAGAGCCGTAGCCGCTCATGAAGCGTAAACGGCCGCCGCCTTAACGCGAGGCTTGCGAAAAACGGCGGCAGCGTGTCTGTCGAGGCCTCGTTCGGCTGGAGTTCAATGGAAAGTGCCAGGTCTTCCGCCGGAGGGGCGATACGAAATCGGTAGCTATAGTCCATCCGCAGAAACGGCGAGACGTGAAACTCCTTGCGCGCCTCGCCGTTCATCGTCGGGCCGGCCACTTCGCGGAGATCAATCACGTAGCAATGTCGCTCGTCCCAAGGCGTGTTCGTCACCTCGGCGATAAGTGCGGCCGGACGTTGGTCGTCGCGATCGTAGCAGTAGTAAAAACTCACCGGGTTCATCCGCAGCCCGAACGTGCGGAGGTTGGTCAGCAAACGAATCGCTCCCTGCGGACGGAAGTCCAATCGCTCTTCCACCAAATCGCGAACGGCGTCAGGCAGCGGCTTGTTCGGATCGCCCAAGTAATCGGCCCGACGAAAGCGGCACGGGGCATACCAGCGCCGCGACCAGAGGCCGGGTGCGTTCAACAGTCGCTCACCCTCGCCGAGCGTGATGCATGTCATAAATACGCGATACGCAAACGAACGGGCATGAGCTCCTTCGCGGCGATGGCGCACGGTCCCTTCGTAGAAACAGATGGGGTCGGCCGGCGACGCACTCATGACGCTTGGACGGCCTCCGCAAACCGGTCGTCATGCGCAGTCGCCCGCGTAACGGCGATGTTTGCATCCGGGCCATCGATGGCCGCACAGACCGCCAAGCCGCTCACGACGCCGTCTTCGTGAAACCCGTTGCGCCAGTAGGCGCCGCAGTATGACGTTCGCCGGGCCTGCAAAAGCTCCCCGTGGCGACGTTGGGCCGCCGCACGACGCGTCGTGAATACCGGATGCTCGTAGGTAAAGCGCCGCAGCACCTTGGCCGGATCGATCAGGTGCTCGCCGTTGAGAGTGACGTTCACCGTGCGGTCGGTCGGCAAGTGCTGCAGGATGTTCATGTTGTAGGTGACGGTCGGCCGTGAGCCTGAATCTCCGGCCAGGCGGTAGTTCCAACTGGCCCAAGCCCTGCGGCGCCGCGGCAGCACGCTTTCGTCGGTGTGCAGCACCGCAGAATTAAGCTCGTACGGAAACGCCGAAAGCACCTCGCGCTCGACGGGCGAGGGATCGTCGAGCATGCGCAGGGCCTGATCGGCGTGGCAGGCGAACACGACGTGATCGAATACGCCACGCTCGCCGTGAGCCGTCGTCAATTCCACTTCGTCGGCCGTTCGACGAACACGCACGATCGGAGTCGACAACCGCAACTCACCTTGGAAACGTCTTAACAGGGCCTGCACGTAGCAGCGCGAGCCCCCGTCGACGACGCGCCATTGCGGCCGCTCAAGTAGGTTCAAGAGCCCGTGATTGCGATAAAACTCGACGATGAAGCGAATGGGAAACTGCGCGAAGGTGCCGGTCGGGCATGACCAGATCGCCGCCCCCATGGGCAATAGATAGTGCTCGGCAAACTCGCGCGAGTAGCGACCGCGGCGAAGGAACTCATCGACCGTGGTTGCCTCGGTCGTGGAACCATCGCCTTCGAGGGCCTCGCGCTCGGCCCGACGGTTGAACCGCACAATGTCGGCGGCCATCCGCCAGAAGCTCGGTCGCAGCAAGTTCGCTCGCTGGGCAAACAGACCGTTGAGCGAGCTGCCGTTGTATTCGAGGCCGCTTCGGTCGCAGCGAACACTGAAGCCCATGCTCGTCGGCCGGGAAGCGACGCCGAGTTCGTCGAGCAGCGCGATGAAGTTCGGGTAGGTCCAATCGTTGAAGACGATAAAACCGGTGTCGACGGGCAACGATCGGCCGTCGAATTTGACGTCGACGGTATTGGTGTGGCCGCCTGGATAGTCGGCCGCTTCGAACAACGTGACGTCGTGACGGCGGTCGAGCCGATAAGCGGCGAACAAGCCCGAGATTCCCGAACCCAC
>JAFLCO010000361.1 GCA_017303535.1 Planctomycetota bacterium | reverse complement strand
GGTGCCGCCCGAGATGCAGCGCGGCATGCTCCGCACATTCGGCTTCAGTCCCGACGCCGCCGATCCGCAGGACACCGGCTATCTCGACTTCATGGAGCAGCAGAGCTTCATCGTGATGATCTTGCTGGCCTTCTGCGGCAGCCTCGTCGTCGGCAGCGATTTTCGCGAAGGGGTGCTGCCGTTTTACCTCTCGCGGCGCCTCGATCGCCGGCACTACATCGCGGGTAAACTCCTGGCGATTGCCGGGCTCGTCTGGCTGCTCACCGTGCTGCCCGCGCTGATGCTCTTCGTCGAATACGGCATGTTCACGACGTCATACGACTACTGGCTCGCGAATTGGCGCGTCGTGCCGTCGGTCCTCGGGTACGGCCTCGTCCTCGGCGCGGTACTCTCGCTCTGGTTGACCGCGGCGAGCGCGTACCTGCAAAAACTCGCGCCGATCGCCGTCGTCTGGTCGAGCTTGTTCGTGTTGTTCGCGGCGCTCGCTAATTTGCTCCGCACGGAAACCGGCGTCCGCGAGTGGCAACTGCTCGATCCGTGGCGCGATATTCGTCTCGCCGGTCGGTTGTTCTTCGGCGAGTTTCGTACCCGCAGCGATCGCGAACTGAGCACCACGGCGGCTTGGCTGCTGGCCGCGGTGAGCGCCGTCGCGCTGATCGCTCTCGTCAGAAAAGTTCGCGCCGTCGAGGTGGCCGCATGACGACGGAGTTGGTCTTTGAAAACGTCACCAAGTTCTACGGCCCCGTCATCGGCGTGAACGACGTCACGCTCCGCATCGGCCTGGGCATCACCGGCTTGCTCGGCAGCAACGGCGCCGGCAAAAGCACGCTGATGAAGCTCGCCTCGGGCCGGCTCAAGCCGTCGCTCGGGCAGGTTCGCATCGGGCCGCACGACGCACGCCGCTCGGCCGCCAAACGGTTGCTCGGCTACTGCCCCGACGTCAACGCGTTTTACGAAGAGATGACCGGACGCGAGTTCGTGCTGACGATGACGCGCCTCTACGGTTATCGACTCGCCGAAGCCCGTCGCCGCACGGAGACAGCGCTCGAGCGGACCGGCATGGCCGATCGGGCCGAGCGACGAATAAAAGGTTGCAGCCACGGAATGCGGCAGCGGATCAAGCTGGCCCAGGCCATCGCCCACGATCCACAAGTGCTGTTGCTCGACGAACCGCTGACCGGAATCGATCCCGGCGGCCGGCGCGAGATCAATGACCTGCTTCGCGCACTGGCCGGCGAAGGGCTGACGGTGCTCGTCTCCAGCCATCTGCTGCAAGAAGTCGAACAGCTTTGCGATCGGTTGGTCGTCGTCTCCTCGGGCCGAATTCTCGCCGACGGCACGCTCGCCGAGCTCCGGAATTTACTTAACGACGAACCGCTGACGATTCGGCTGGAATCGCCGCAGGCTCGGCGCGCGGCGGCGCTCTGTGTCGAACTCTCCGCGACGTCGCATGTCGAGGTGCACGGTGACGTCGTGACCTTGAGGACGCGAGACCCTCAGGACTTTTTCACGCAGCTCAATCGCTTAGTCGTCGAGCATACGCTGGAAATCCGGCGCCTCGAAACGCTCGACGCCGGGGCCGAGGCGGTGTTCGGTTACTTGCAGCGGAGCGCCTCGTGAACACGCTCCGCGCCTTCGTCACGCTGTGGCTGTTGTCGTTTCACCGGTTGTTCTGGTCGATCGGCACGCCGATGCTGCTCTTGCCGCTCACGGCTTGCGCGATGTTTTTGGTTCGCCGCCGCTACGGGGCCGACCTCGATCCGGTGATGGCCTTTCACGGGTTCAGTGTTTTCTTGCTCCGAGTCTTCGCCCCGTTCGTCACGCCGCTCTGTGCTTTGGCATTCGGCACGGCGAGCGTCGGCGGCGATCGCGAAGATCGCACGCTGCTGTTTCTCTTCATCCGTCCGCTTCCGCGCGGGCTCATCCTGCTCGCGAAGTTTCTCGCCGCCTGGCCCTTGGTGCTCGGCTTCACGTGCGGCTCGTTTTGGGTGTTCTGCCGACTGGCGGGACCACCGGGGCGCGCGGCCTTCGACGCTTACCTGCCCGCGGTCGTTTACATGGCGTCGGCCTACACGGCCTTGTTCCACTTGTTCGGGGCCTTGTTTCGCCACAGCACCATTGCCGCGTTGATCTACGCCGTGTTCATGGAGGTGCTGCTCGGCAACGTGCCGGGCGTCATCCGCCGCGTGGCGATCAACTACTACGGCCGCTCGCTGATGTACGACGCCGGCGTCGAACACGGCCTCTCGGCCCCCGACCCTCAATGGTTCGATCCGTACCCGGCACACGACGCCAAGCTCGCCCTCTGGACCATCACGGCCGGCACGCTGGCTGCGGCTTGGCTAGTGTTCCGCACGCGCGAGTATGAGGAGCCGACGTAACGTAGCAGGCGCACGGAGTGTGCCTGTTACATTGGCTTACACCAGTTAAATCCGGTTTGGTCCCCTCGCCCGCGGCACGGCGATGAAGATCGTTTGACGATAATCGCGGGAGAGGGTTAGGGTGAGGGTCAAAAGATGAATTCGGCGCCAAACGAAAAACTGCTCGCCCGATTCGAAGGCTGTCTACTCGGCCTGGCCGTGGGCGATGCCTTAGGAGGCCGATTCGAAGCTCAGTCAGCAGAGCACTTAGCCGCGCGATTTCATAACGTCGCTGCGCTCATCCACTACCCTAACGACGAACTCTGGTACACCGACGATACGCAGATGATGATCGGTGTTGCCGAGACGCTGGCCGACTACGGCGAAATCACTGAAGTCGCCCTATGCCGTGCGTTCGTGGCGAACTATGTGCCGACGCGCGGCTACGGTCGCGGAGCAAGGGCCGTGATCGAGGCGATGGAAGACGGGCGCGACTATCGCTCGGTTGCCGAGCAGTATTTTCCCGGCGGGTCGTTCGGCAACGGCGCGGCGATGCGCGTTGCACCCGTCGGTCTGTTGTTTTGCGATCGTCCGGAACGGATGCGATTGCAAGCGCGCTTGTCGTCGCTGCCGACCCATATGCATCCGCTCGGCATCGAAGGCGCGGTATTGATAGCGGCCGCAGTGAGCTGTGCGACGCGAGCGACGAAATTCGCCAGCGATGCGTTCTTTGAAGAACTTCTCGACACTTGTACGACGACGGAATTCCGGCGACGGATCGAATCGGCGAGTACGATTCGCGACAAGTCTGAATTGACGAGCTTAGGCAACGGCATCGATGCGCTTAATTCCGTGGTAACGGCGATAGCGTGTTTTGCACTGACGCCGCATTCCTATGACGAAACAGTCGGAAACGCCGTCCTTTTGGGAGGCGATACGGATACGATCGCCGCTATGGCCGGAGCGATTTCAGGGGCCTATCTTGGTCTCGAAAAGATTCCCGCAAGATTATTGGACTTATTGGAAGATGGTCCGAAAGGCCGGACCTACATTAAAGGGTTGGCAGGTCGGCTGTTCGACGTATACAGCAGAAAGTCGCCCTAAGTTCAAAGCGACGTTAGCCTCCCGCTCTTGATACCCTTGATTACTTGATGACTCGTACTAAGATCATCGCCGTCGTATTACTGCTGGCCGCCGTCGGTGGAGGGATCGCGGGTTGGTTTGCTTTTCAGCGCGCGAAGCCGGTCCCGTTTGAGAAAGCCGCTTGGGCGACGGCCGAAGCCGAAGGGCGTGGCCGCATGGTCGACGATCTGCTCGTCTCGCAGCGGTGGAGCGAGCTGGATCGGCCGCAGGTCGTCCAACTGTTGGGCAAGCCCGACGACGACGGGCCGAGTTCGGTGCGCTACAACGTCGGTCACGCCGGCGGCGGAGGCGTGCCGATGTCGTTGTCGCGGTCGTTGACGATCGAGTTCGACCCGCAAGGGCGCGTGCTGACGGCGTTCGTTCACGACTGACCGGCGGCGTGCTTCGCGAGCCGTCGAACAGCGAAAGTCAAGTTGCCTTTTGGCCGGCCCAGAGAATCCGTAGGCCGGCCAAAAACGCCCTGGAATCGACCTCGTAAAAGTGGAAAATACGGGGTTGGTTCTTTGACAATGTGGTATGTTTCGAAAGCCCTCGCCCTTCGGGAGAGGGCGGCATTTTCGGCGTCGGCAGACGGTGAAAATGTGGGTGAGGGCCGCGCGGATTTAAAGTTGGCCCCGATCCATCCCCAAGCTCAACTCTCAGCGAGCGCGACCCTCATCCGCCGCTTCGCGGCACCTTCTCCCGGAGGGAGAAGGCTTCGGTCAGAATCGACGTAAGTCGCGCAAGCGAATCGGCACTTACGTCGACGCGCGCTGCGTACATTTTGGACGGGGTGCGTACATCGCGCGCGAAAAAGTACGCACCGCATACTTAGGAATTAAGGGTGCGTACTAATCTCAAAATTAGTACGCACTCAGTATTGCAACAGAATTGCGCTTTCGTCGTAAGTCGCGCAAGCGTTTCGGGACTTACGTCGATTTCGAATCGTGGAATCTTCCGAGTCTTAGCCCTGGGCGAGTCGCCCAGGGCAGCGTCGATCGACTAACCGGCGCTACGGCTCGTGCCACGCTGCCCCCGGCGTACGCGGCTCGCGTCGCTATCGACGGGGGCTAAGACGCAGGAAGTTCGGAGCAACTGCCCCTAATCAATACGGCAGCGGCGAAGCTTCGCGAGCGGGCGCCGTGGTCGAGGCGCGCCAGTCGAGCAGTTGCATTTCGACCGTGCGGCGGCCGCGGAATTCGTTGATCACCGGGCGGAAGGCCACGTCGATCGGGCCATCGAGCTTTTCGAGTTCCTCGGCCCAATCGGCGTTGCCGAACGACACGGCCCGGATCGAGTTGCGATGCTGCGAAAGTTTCAGCGAGAGATGCCGCTGACCGCCGCCGATTTTTTTGGGCGCCTCGTCGAGCGTGAGGCCCGTGGCGCAGAACGTCGGGCGAGGATTGCCTTGCCCGAACGGCCCGAGCTGATCGATCTGCTCGATGGCCGCGAGCGTAAGGACGGAGAGCGGCGTTTCGGCGTCGATCAACAGTTCCGGCCCGGCCGTCGGCCGGTTCCGTTCCGACGCAACGAATTCACAGAAGTCGGCGCGGAAGTCGTCGACCTTGTGTTCGTCGATCTTGAGCCCGGCGGCCGCGGCGTGCCCGCCGTGCCCGACAAGATGCTGCGTGCAGGCAGCCAACGCGCGATGCAGTTCCACGCCGGGAACGCTGCGAGCCGAGCCGGTGCCGGGCTTCACGCCCAACCGATCGAGCGCAATCAGAATCACCGGCTTGTGAAACTTCTCCGTGAGCCGGCCGGCGACGATGCCGATCACGCCCGGGTGCCACTCCGGATCGGCCAAGACAAAGGCGGCGTCGTTGTCGGCGTCGAACTTCTCGGTGATCTGTTTATGAGCGGTGATGTAGATGCTGCGCTCGAGGCTTTGCCGGTCGCCGTTGAGGCCGTTGACGTATTCGGCCAGCGCTTGAGCCCGTTCGGGATTGGTCGTGGTGAGCAGCTCGACGCCGAGTTCGGCTTGGCCGAGCCGACCGGCGGCGTTCAACCGCGGGGCGAGCGCGAAGCCGACGTCCTCGCAATCGAGCTGCTTCTTCTCGGCCAACTGCGCGACGCGAATGAGCGCCGCGATGCCGATGCCCGGCTGCTCGCAGAGGCTCTTCAGGCCGTGTTTCACCAGTACGCGATTTTCGTCGACGAGCGGGACGCAATCGGCGATGGTTCCGAGCGCCGCCAAGCCGAGCGCGCTCATGAGATAGTCGCGCATGCGGGGCGAAACTTTCTTGGCGCCGTCGGCTTGCCGGCAGAGTTCCCAAGCGAGCTTATGGGCGACGCCCGCCCCGCTCAAACCGGCGAACGGATACGCGGTGCCGGGCAAGCGCGGATGCACGAGCGCCGCGGCCTGCGGCAACTCGGCGGCGAATTCGTGATGGTCGGTGATGATCAGCTCAAGGCCGAGTTCGGCGGCGACCTGGGCTTCGGCGACGGCCGAGATGCCGCAATCGACCGTGACGACGACCTTGGTGCCCGCGGCGGCGAGCGACTTGAGCGCGTCGGCGTTGAGACCGTAGCCTTCTTCGAGTCGGCGCGGCACGAAGAAATTGACTTCGCCGCCGAGCAGCTTGAGGCATTGCATGAGCAGCGACGTCGCCGTCATGCCGTCGACGTCGTAATCGCCGTAGACCGTGATCTTGCGGCGCTCGCGCACTGCGGCCATGAGAACTTGCGCCGCCTGCTCGACGCCGCCCAAGAGCGCAGGATCGCGCAGCGCCGTGAGCTTAGCGTCGAGAAACTCGCGGATCGTTTCCGCACCGGTCAACCCGCGACAAGCCAAGAGCTGGGCGACGACCGGCGAAACGTTCGCGCTGCGCGCCAGAGCGGCGATTTGCGCAGCGTCATGCGATTGAATGCGCCAGAGTTTGGGCATGAAATCAGTTCAAGGTTCGGGGTTCATGGTTCAGGGTTCCGTGCATGACGCGAACCAACGTCCCAACGACATTCGATCCTTCGAACCGCATTGACCCCGGAGACAAGCTCCGGGGCTAAATGGGATTTGGCAAACCCTGAACCTCGACCCCTGAACCCTGAACGGCTTCGCCTTAC
>JAFLCO010000360.1 GCA_017303535.1 Planctomycetota bacterium | reverse complement strand
CTGTCGCTCTTTGGAGCCCGTGCGCAAGCCCAGTGGAACACGGGCCCGGCACTTGGGGCTGCCGGGAGCAATTCGACGGGCTACTCGATGCCGCCAACGGTGAGCATGCCCACCGTGCCGACTTTTACCAGTTCGGCGCCGACGGCGGTCGAGGAGTTGCCCGCGCCGAGCTATGTGCCGCCAGGCGCTCCGACGGCGACGGCCGCACCTACGACAACTGCCGGGCCGGTCATGCAGCCCTACATGCCTGCGACGATCCAACCGCCGACCAGCTACGCCCCGGCGGCAGGTGGCCCGATCGCGACGCCAATGCCCGGCGGGCCGGCCATCGCTCCGCCTATTACTTCGCAAGGCGCTGCCGGCTACTCACTTCCTCAGTACGCCGCGCCGCAATACTCTGGGCCGCAACATTCTGGGCAGCAGTACGGCGTGTCTCAGTACGGTTCGATGCCGAGTGGACCGTACAACACGCCAAGCGTCGCCCAACTTCCGCTGGGACAGCCCCCGTACACGCCGGGCTCGACCTCCGCGGCCCTTGCCAATCCCTACGCCGGCCAGGAGATGCCGATGGGCAACTTGGCCCGACAGGAAATCTCGCCATATGCCAAGCCGCAATCGCCCCCTTCGCAAAGCACTTGGGTGCCGACGAAAGTGGCCAGCCTGATGCCGCGCTCTTGGACGGGCAACGGTGCCGTGGAAGCTCCGGCTCCGATGCAGCCGAGCTATGGCGCTTATGGTGCTTATGGCGGTGGCGGCGGCGCGTGCGATCCGAATGCCTGCTATGGTCCGCCGCCGACCGTTTGTTGCCCGCCGGAGAATTGGTGCGACAACATCGGCGTGCTCACTAGCTATACGGCGTTCAAGAACGGCATCGATCTCGACGGACAAAACGCGAACTTCGGCACCCGCTACGGCGTTTTCGGGGCCGCGCCGCTGTTGCGCGAATGGGGAATCGGGGCTCAAGGCGGATCGACCGTCGGCTGGTCCGACTGGAAAGGATCGCAATACACGGGCGACGACACGCGATTCCAAAACTTTATCACTGCCGGCGTTTTCCAGCGGCCCTGCGGCTCGGGCTTCGGTTGGGCGATCGTTCACGACTGGCTGCGCGACGATTTTTACGCCGACATGCAATTCACGCAGTTTCGCGTGGCCGGCTCGTATCAATTTATCCCAGGTAGCGAGATCGGCATCTGGGCCGCTTTGCCGCAAGGGCGCGATGAAACCTTCGTCGGGACGCCCGCCGTACAGAATCGATTTCAAACGTTGCTTCAAGGAAATCTCTATTGGCAACAGGCCTGGAGCGATTGGGCTTGGTCGAACGTGTTCATCGGCATGGCGGAATCGCCAAGCGATATCACGTACGGCTCCAACGTGCAGGTCGCGCTCACGAGCTTCGTCGCGATCACCGGCAGTGCGGCCTATGCATTGCCCGGCTCCGGCGGCAACGACGGCTACCAAGAAGAAATCTGGAACCTGTCGCTCGGGCTGACGTTCTACCCCGGCAGCGCAATGCGCAACGCCCGTTCGCAGTTCCGGCCGTTCTTGCCGATGGCTGACAACGGCAACATGGCGATCTGGCGCAAGTAGACCGTTCGCAGACGCCCCCCGCCTCCCGAGCTTTGCCGACGTACGCCCCGTGCCGGTCGTCACAATCGATACGTCCGGCGAAGGCGGAATTTAATTGCGGCGGCGCTTTTCACAGCCTGCCGCAAGCGCGGCCGTTTTCCACGGTTTTTCAGCCGTCGGCGGCGTGAGTTCTATAATTCAATAGAGGACCGGTCCGTTCGGCTCGCACGCCGCGCCGGTCCTCGCATCGCAGGCCCTTGGTTACGTCGATGATCTTCTCGCCCGCGCACACTTCCGCGTTTCAACTTCCACTGGCGACGCTGCAAAATCTGCTCGCATTCTCCAGCAACGAGACGGGCAAAGAGCGACGTGAAGAGCCGCGGTTCGTGTTCTCGTCGCCGGTCCGTCTGCGGCGGCGCGACGCCTCGCGGCGGATGGTCCGCGCCTACTCGCGAGAGATCTCACGATCGGGCATCGGCATTCTGACCGAGACGCCGCTGGTCGTCGGCGACCTGTATTGCTTAACCGTCGATCATGCAGGCGGTCCGCTGCTACTCGAGGCGCAGATCGTCTGGTGCCGCGAAGTGGGGGACGGCTGGTATCACGCCGGTTGCCGATTCATCAGTGAGACGGCGCCCGGCGGCGCAAGTGATTAATTTACAAGCCGCGATTGGACGATTGGCGGCACGATGATTCGCAAATAAATTGCGTGACAGCCGCTCAAATACGGCGTTTTCGTGAATAGTCCGAGATTTCGTCGCCGGTGCCTCGCGGCCGGCAGATTTCGGCGCGCCGCGTGCTTAGCTCCTGCTGATGACGGGGTACGGCCCTTTTGGCCTCGCACCGTCTCATGAGGTGCAACCATGAGTTCCGCTTCTCTGGTCGGCGCTCCGGCCGATACGACGCTTCGCCTTGCGCGCTACGCTTGGGCCTTTTTTCCCAACACCTTGATCGGCCTTCTCGTCGCCCTCGTCGGCCTGTTCACGCGCAGCCGCTATGCATTGCGCGACGGCGTGCTGGAAGTCCACGGCGGCGCCTCCAATTGGTTTCTCAAGATTGGCATCCCCGGTATCGGCCCGATGCCCGCCATGACTCTCGGCCACGTCGTTATTGCCGTCGATCAAGCGACGCTCGACCGCTGGCGCGTTCACGAGCGCGTGCACGTGCGGCAGTTTGAAGCCTGGGGCCCGCTGATGCTTCCGGCGATGCTCGCATCGGCTCTTTGTCAAAGCATTCAAGGCCGCGATCCCTACTACGACAACCTCTTCGAGCGCGAAGCGTACGCCGTCGAAGGATCACCCTACGAAGCCTCGACGCGGCCGCGCCGGACAAATGTTGCCGATTCCGCGACGACGGTCGTTCCGACAGTTGAGCAAGCGGCGTAAGCCTGACGGTTGTAGCGATTCGTCCGTCGGCGCAAGGCCCCCGTCGTTTCTACGGGAAATCTTGCCCGTGATTTCGCTGTCCCGCAAGTTGCGGGGACATCGGTCGTAATTAGCGTGGAACTCGTCGAGCTTCCCTTCCGCTCGGCGTTCCCCAAAAACCTTGGACCGAGGTTCCTCATGTCGGGTATCGCACCTATCTCCGGCAACGTTTCGTTCTCCTCGACGTCGGCGGCAAGTTCCGTCGGTGGATCGCAGCAAGTGGCCGGCTCCGGCGCCGCCGAAATGCTCTCCGGGGCGATGGCCCTGCAAGTCGCAGGCAATATACAAGCCGCCGGCGGCGCCGCGGGCATCGACCCCATGGCGACGCTCGCCCTGGCGCTATTGCTGCAGCGCGGCAACTCGTCGCAAGAAAAACAAGACCCGTTCCAAATGCTCGCGATGATGGCGATGATGGGCGGCATGCAAAGCGGCGGCGCATCGGCTTCGATCTCGTTCAACGTCTCGGGCGTCGATCAAGCTTACGCAGGCGGCACGGTCGCTGCGGCTCAAATGTCGGCCCAGGCCTAAAGCGAGCAACGGGTGCGCCATTGCGGCACGCCGCGTGCAATTCGATTGCGATACGTAATTGCTTCTCGTCGCCGGCCACGCTTAGAATAATGCGGCCGACACAGCAGCCATCACTCGACGCCGACGCACGCCGTCGAATTCGCAACCGGAGGCCGACGACATGGGCATCACCCTCGACGCACAAATTTTGAAGGACAAGCTGGACAGCCTCTACGAAGTTGGCCGCAACCGGCACGACGTCGTGCACGATTTGTTTCAGAAGTACTCCAAGCCCGACGCCGAATGGAAGCAGCAGGACGACTTCCAAGTGCACACGGCGGGAAGCGAAGCCAAGCTTGTGCGATTCGCGTTCGACGCCAACTTCGACGCCGCGTCGGGGGCGTCGCCCGAGGAAACGCAAAAGCGCATCGAAGATCGGCTACGCTACGTGCAAAACTTCCTGAAGCTCATGACGGGCCCCAACGAAGAAGCCCACCTGACGGTCGAAGAACGCCCCCACATCAACGACCCGACGGCGCCGAACTCCGTGACATACAACATCCACGGGGCGATCGTTCCGAAACCCGCCGGATAAGCTCGCGCGAATTCGCAACACGGCAGCCCCGCCGCGCGAGCGGAAATACCCTCGATTGGAATCGAACCAACGACCTACGGTTTAGGAAACCGTTGCTCTATCCACTGAGCTACGAGGGCGAATATGCGTAGGTTAGCAAATCGCCGTCGCTCTCGCTAATCGCTCGCTCGCCACGGCGTTCGATACATCCAAAAACAAAACCGGACCGAAAGCTCTCGTGGCCTTCGGTCCGGTTTGCGTTGGGGAGCGTCGGGCCTGCTTCATGCAGACGCCGAATTCAAACTAGGCGGCCTTTTCAGCCTTCGGAGCCGGGGCCTTGGGAGCCGGCTTCGGGGCCTTCGGGGCAGCGGCCGGAGCCGGAGCGGCGACCGGAGCGGCGCAACCGCAGGTCGGTTCGGCGGCGGCACAGGTCGGCTCGCAGCAGCTCGGCTTGCAGCACGACTTCTTGCAGCGGTTGAACAGGCCCTTCAGGCAGCTGCTGCGCTTCTTGCAGCAGTCTTGCTTGCAGCACTTCGGCTCGCAAGCGGCCTTGCAGGTCGGTTCGCAAGCAGGCTTGCAGCACGTCGGCTTGCAGCACTTGGGCTTGCGGCAGCGATCAAACAGGCTGCAGCCCTTCTTGCAGCAGCTCGGCTTGCAGGCCGGCTTGCAGCACTTGGGTTCGCAGGCCGGCTTGCAGCACTTCGGCTTGCAGCAGCGCGAGAACAGATCGCACTTCGGCTTGCAGCATTTCGGCTTCGGGCAGCAGGCCGGCTTGCAAGCGGGCTTGCAGCACTTCGAGCGCGAGAACAGGTCGCACTTCGGCTTGCAGCACTTGGGCTTCGGGCAACAGACCGGCTTCGGACAGCACTTCGGCTTGCAGCAAGCGGCTTCCGAGTTGGAAGCGCCGACTGCCATCAAACACACGGCAGCGACAGCGGAGATGAAAGAACGCATGGCAGTACAGACTCCCGACAGGAAACAGGAAGGAAACAAGTTGCTTGTGCCGCCCCTTTGCGGCTTAGGCAAACTGCTCATCGTCGGGAGTCCGGGAAAATCTCAAGCGTCGCGAAATTTGGTGGAGATGTTCAAGCCTTGGCGCGCATGCCGTCCGGCGAAACCTTGTCGTGCTTGCGGAACAAGCACCGGCTGACGCTTTCATGCAGCTTGACGGTCGCAACGGTCGTAGGCCCGCAGCCGGGTAGAAATCGAACCGGCGGCGACATTGTGCACGGAACGATCGTCGCAATTAATACGGTGTCGGCAACGCGGCGCGGTTGCGCACCGTCGTGAGTCGGGCACCGCACACGCTCTTTGAGTGGGAGGCTTAGGCAATCCGCGGGCGTGCGGCTGCGGCTTCGCATTGCGCCGCGCTTAACGCCTGAGCCGAACATTCCGCCGGCGCAAAGGCTTCCTTCCACCGGCAACTTCCGCGGCGAGCCTGCCGTTAAGCCTCTTGCCCCACCAGCACCAGGCTGTCTTGGAAATGGGCGATCGCTTGCGTCGGGTTCAAGTTGAAGATGACCCGCCCGTCGGTTGTCCACCGTCCTTCGCGGTAGCTAAACACCGCCGAGGCCGCCCGCAAGTTGCCGACGGCCTCAACCTCCTCCATCCCGCCCCCTTCGATGGCCTCGAACGAAACCGTGACGGCCACGAACCCGCGCAGTTCGCCGGTTTGCTTATCACGGGCATACGCGACGCCGTCGTCAAACTCGCAGTCCTTCCAGCGCAAGCCGCGCGGCCTGCCGTACGACGCGGCCATTTCGAAGAACTTCGCCTCCACGCGTTCGCGCTCGCGATGAAAGGCCCGCCGCGCACGGTCGAACTCTTCCGCATCCCGCTCCTCGCGCGACGGCCCGCTCGCTCGGACATACCAGACGTACGCACCGACCGCCGCCGCGACGACGACCGGAACAACCCACCACCACTGCGACATAACGCACCCGTAAGCTGACGAACCGTCGAGCCGGCGCGGCCCGACGGCATTCGTGTAGATCATTCTAAAGCGTCGGGCCGCGAGTCGACAAATCTCGCCGCCGTTTTGTTGGGCAAGCCCGCAATTCCCGGCAGTTCGTTCGCTGCAGCCATCGCAGGCCACGCCTGCTACGCGGCGCTCGCTTGGATGAATTGTTCGTAAAGCTCGCGATACACCCCCTGCTCGCGGACCAAAGTCGCATGGGTTCCGCGTTGCAGAATTCGTCCGCCGCCGAGCACCAGCACCAAGTCGGCATGTCGGATCGTGCTCAACCGATGCGCGATCACGAACGCCGTCCGTCCCTCAAGGAGCTTGGCCAACGCACGTTGCAGCCGAGCCTCGGTCAGAATGTCGATCGAACTCGTGGCCTCGTCGAGGATCAGAATTCGCGGATCCGCCAGCATCGCCCGGGCAAAGCAGAGCAACTGCCGCTGCCCCAGCGACAGGTTGCAGCCGTTTTCGCCGACATCGGTCTCAAAACCACGCGGCAGGCTTTCGACCA